>JBHICF010000334.1:0-2472 GCA_046759485.1 Nitrospiraceae bacterium | reverse complement strand
ACCGGCCTGGACCCCGGAGAGCGCATCCTCGACCACCACCGCACGCGTGGGTTCGACACCGAGCTGTTTGGCAGCCGTCAAAAACGTGTCCGGGGCAGGCTTCCCGGGCAAGCGGAGCTCGTCAGCCACATTTCCGTCGACCCGCACACCCAAGAGATCCGCGATCATCGCAGCCTCAAGAACTGCTTCGCAGTTGTGGCTCGATGACACCACCGCAGTCTTCATCCCCTCCTTACGGAGATGACGGAGCCAGGCGACGGAGCCCTCGTACGCCTCGACCGCACCTGACGCGATGGCTTTATTCACCATCTCGTTCTTGCGATTTCCCAGACCGCAAACCGTATCGCTGCCCGGAGAGTCATCCGAGGTGCCTTCGGGGAGCTGGATCCCACGTGATTGGAGGAAATCCCGGACCCCGTCGAAACGCGGCTTCCCATCCACGTACAGGAGATAATCGGTCACGATGTCAAAGGGTTGAAATGGCTCGTCCCTCTCCGCGGCGCGCTTTTGCAGGTACTCGTCGAACGTCTCTTTCCAGCAGGCAGCATGAACTTTCGCGGTAGCCGTCAGGACACCGTCGAGATCGAAAAGGACGGCGTCGAACCTGTCCCTGGTGACGGGATTATCTTTCTGGGATTGGCTCATCTCTCCTCCCGAATCTCTGTCTCATGCCCTTGGTCAAGGTCCCTATCCTGTTCACACCGTGGCCTGAGCGTTCCATCTCCGTATCGCTGGGAGGCCCCGGTAGTAGCTGAGGATGCTCAGCGTGCCCGGATCGAGAAGAAAGTACCGACCGTCATTGGCGGGCAAACCCAACCAGCGTGCCGCAAGGACCCGAAGGAAGTGCCCGTGCGCGAAGACCGCCACGTTCCCATTCGCCGCGCGGACCTTGGCGATGACGCGGTCGACTCGGGCACCCATCTGGCCAGGGGTCTCGCCGCCTGGGGCACCGTCGGTAAATATCATCCATCCCGGCGCCTTCTCATGAATCTGCCGGGGGGTCAATCCCTCATACTCCCCGTAATTCCATTCAACGAGATCCGGATCGACGGCTGCCTTGTCGCCTAGCCCGGACAGTTCACAGGTCTCTCTGGCACGGTGGAGCGGGCTGGTCAGGACCAGAGCGAAGGACTCCCTCGCGAGCACCGGTTGCCAGAGCTTCGCCCTCTTGCGGCCATTTTCGGTGAGCGGGATATCGGTGACCCCGGTGTGCTGCCCGCTCATGGTCCATTCGGTCTCTCCATGCCGGACCAGGTAAATTTCCTGCTCGTCCGCACGCATACGTTACGCCTCGCTCATTTTTCCGTGTCTGTGACCCGTGACTCTGAAGCATCAGGCGTGAGTCCAGGTCCAGTCACGAATCTCTGGCATGTCATCCCCGTACCTTCTCACGAACTCCTTGTGTTCAATCAGCTTGTCGCGGACGGCCTGTGTAGCATACGCGGCGATATAGCCAAGCCTTGGCACCCGATTAATTACCGACTCGACGAGGTGAAAGCGATCCAGCCTGTTAAGGACCACCATGTCAAAAGGTGTGGTCGTCGTCCCCTCTTCCATGTACCCCCGGACGTGGAGATTCTTGTGGTTCGTCCGGCGGTAGGTCAGGCGGTGAATCAGCCAGGGGTAGCCGTGATAGGCAAAGATGATCGGCTTGTCGGTGGTGAAGAGGGCATCAAACTCCTTATCCGACAGACCGTGGGGATGGTCTTCGTGATGCTGAAGCTTCATCAGGTCCACCACGTTGATCACCCGAATCTTGAGATCAGGAACGTGCTTGCGGAGCATGCTCACGGCCGCCAGCGTTTCTAAGGTGGGAATATCGCCACAGCAGGCCATGACCACATCCGGCTCCGTCCCCTTATCGTTGCTCGCCCACTCCCAAATCCCGATGCCGGCGGTGCAGTGCTTGATGGCGGCATCCATGTCGAGGTACTGCAGCGCGGGCTGCTTCCCCGCAACAATGACATTGACATAGTTGCGGCTCCGCAGGCAGTGGTCGGTCTGGGAGAGCAGGGTGTTGGCATCGGGGGGAAAGTATACCCGAACCACCTCGGCCTTTTTATTGATCACGTGATCGATAAACCCTGGGTCTTGGTGCGAAAACCCATTGTGATCCTGCCGCCAGACGTGGGAGGTCAGCAGATAGTTGAGGGAGGCAATGGGTCTGCGCCACGGGATTTCGCTGTGAGTGGTCTTGAGCCACTTGGCATGTTGGTTGAACATCGAGTCCACGACGTGGACAAAGGCCTCGTAGGTGGAGAAGAACCCATGGCGACCCGTCAGGAGGTATCCTTCCAGCCAGCCCTGGCAGGTATGTTCGCTGAGGATCTCTACCACCCGCCCATCGAGAGCAAGGTGCCCGTCTTTGTCCTCGTCCGCGGGGAGCCGGTCAGCCACCCATGTCCGATTCGTGACTTCAAAGAGCGCGCCGAGACGATTCGACGCGGTCTCGTCCGGGCCGAACACCCGGAA
>JBHICF010000333.1:0-2490 GCA_046759485.1 Nitrospiraceae bacterium | reverse complement strand
TGATTTTTTTAGGTCCTACCACCGGAATTGGCTCTGCCAACAGACCGGCAACCTTGGCTGTTGTAAATACGTATTCGACTCACTCTCCCAGAACCGCCTCTGGATGCTTGGGTTGCTAGGATGAAGCAATACGAAGAACTCCTGACGTCCTTGCAGAACCTCGGGAAGGATCCTTCCCGACTGATCTTTGAGGACGAACTCACCGGCATCCACAATCGCCGTTTCCTCCTCAACTACCTCGAACACAAAGTCGCGTGGAACGTTCTTGAAACGCACCCGCTGTCCCTCATCATGGTCGACTTGGACAAGCTCAAGTCGATCAATGACACGCACGGCCACCAGGCAGGCGATCAAGCAATTGCCGAAATCGCCAGGCTCATCAAAGATGTGACTGGCCCCGGAGGCCTCCCGGTCCGCTATGCTGGCGACGAGTTCGTCATCCTCATGCCTGACACCGAGAAGGGCGAAGCGGTACAGGTCGCAGAGCGAGTGCTGGAGCGAGTCCGAGAAGAACCCATGCATCTCAGTGGCGAGGCAGTGAACTTGCCCCTGACCATCAGCTTGGGCGTAGCCACTGCACCTGCCGATGCGACAACTGCAAAGGGCCTCATCCACAAGGCTGATACAGCCCTCTACCATGCTAAACAATCGGGGCGCGATCGCGTCGCCAACGCGGCGGAGATCGAGCTTCAGGAGGTCTTCGGGAAGAGCGCGATTCATCAGCTCGAGGGCGCCGACATTATCGGGCGGCGCTCGCAGCTTGCCGAGGCCGCCGAAGCCTTCGAGAAATTCAAGCACCGTCAGAGTCAATTCCTCATTGTTGAGGGTGCGGCAGGGATGGGGAAGACCACCTTCTTGGATACCCTCCGGCGCACTTTGGTCAAGAGTGACATCAAGCTGGTGAAGGTGAACGGGATCCAACAGGAAGGATTCCGGCCGTACTATCTGATGACCAATCTGATGATCGGGTTGTTGAATCAGCTGGAAGACAAAGGCGCCGATGCCTTCGCCAGCCTCGGTTCCAGAGAGGTCGCGTATTTGGCGAATATCCTACCTCAGATTCAAACCTCGCAGACCGTCGAGCTGAAAGAGGATGAAGCAGTTCAGCGCGAAGGGATCTTCACGACATTGGTCCAAATCGTCCCCAAGCTGCTTGGTGCACACTCACTCGTAATGCTCATCGACGACCTCCAGTATGCCGATGAGGCGACGCTGCAGCTCCTGCGACGGCTGATCCTGCGCCGACAGGTGCCAATCCTAGTCTGTGGAACCACCATGGATGCGGTCTCATTGAAGGTTGATCACCAGGAATTGCCTCTACAGGGATTCTGCTCTGCGTATCAGGGTGAATTGAATCTGAAGACGATCGTCCTCAAGCCACTCACCGCTCCGGATATCGACAGCCATTTGCGCGGGCTCTTCCCGCAGATCACCGTCCCGGAGGGATTTGACCACAACCTGGCGTCGATTACTCAGGGTAACCCCCTCTTTCTCGGCGAGGTCCTTCGGAAGCTGGTCATGGATCAAAAGATTATTCTGAGCGGACAGCGCTGGATGATTCGGCGACTCGATGAAGGGTACCTACCCAAGTCTTTGGAGGAAATCGTGAGACAGAAGCTCGCCGCTCTGGACGAGCAAAGCCGCCAGTTACTGGACCAGGCCTCGACGTTCGGTGAAGATGTCTCACTGAGCTTCCTCACTGGAAGTTCAAAGGAGATGGAAGCGAAGGTCGAAGAATTCGTGGATCAAGCGGTAGGGCTTGGTCTCCTCAGCTCCGAATTCCAACTCAATGATGAGACGATTCGATTTCTCGGCAAGCGCGTGCTGGACATTGTGTATGGCGGTATCCAGCAGGATCGAAAGCAGGAATTGCACGAACAAATCGGTACGTATCAAGAATCCCTCTATGAACAGAAGCTTCTGCCGTCCGCCTCATACCTGGCCTATCACTTCAAGCGGTCCACGAACCAAGAAAAAGCCAGAACGTATGAGAAAGTGCAGACGACTTACAATGCAAGGGTATTTAACGCTGAGGCTGCGGCGTCATACACGGGCGACGAACTGAGTGAAACCGAGTACGTGCCTCCGTTGGATCCGGCCAGTCTTCCCGCTATCCCCGGGGTCGTCCGAGCGCTCCAAACGGCGATTCGAAACATCAAATTCTACCCGCCTGAGAGCCAGACCATCGCCACTGCCAATCAGCAACTGGCGGAGGCTATTCAACAGATCCTGGGCAGCAACGAGCAGCTGCAGATCGGGCGCGATCCGAAGACGTTGCTCATCAACGGCCAGAAAGTTGATGTGAGTGAGTACAAGATATTGGCAGAAGCTCTCGTCTCGTTCTTGGGCAGCATTGAGCTGAAGGCGATCGCATTTCATCGAGGGCTGCCCGAGCAGGAATTGAGCGTGCTGCTGCAGACGGTCGGTCGTGCCAAAACGAGCGAGATCGATCAGCTCTTCTGGGAGCGTTTCTCATCCGAGCAGAAGCTG
>JBHICF010000332.1:0-2491 GCA_046759485.1 Nitrospiraceae bacterium | reverse complement strand
GGACCGATCTGAAGCACCACGTGTCAATAACGGGACGTCTTTCGGACATGAAGCGATGGTATCGCAGTGGGCGCAGGACGGTCAAAGGATGCCGTCGTCATTTCCCCGTCGAACCCGATGCCGCTGGGTCCAAGACGATTTTCCTGATCAGCGCGTAATCATCGTGCCGGATATTCTCGACAATATCGGTCACACGGTCCTCCTCGACACCGACGTGAAAAAGCACCGCTCTTCCCAGTTGAAGGGTCGCCTCGATGGCTTCCGGAATCGTGCCGGTTGCTCCCATCTTGATGAGTTTTTCGCTGTGCTTGAGGTCGTGGGCGCGGGCCTCGATGGGGAGACCGGGATAGAGGTATCGGATCGCCGCGATCGTCCTCTCGACGGCGGCAGGGTTGTCCAGGGTCACAACGGCAAGTTTCGCGCGGCCCGCGCCGGTCGTCTGGAGCACCTCTGCTCGAGTGGCATCTCCGTAAAAGACATGGTACCCCCGTGCCAGTCCGGTGGCTACCTTATCCGGATCCAGGTCGAGCGCCACATAGGGCACATCGTTTTTTTTCAGCATCAGAGCGACCATCTTGCCACCGCGACCAAATCCAGCGATGACGACATGATTCTTAATCTCCTCCGGAATGCCCTCTGGAGTGTCGGCAGCCTTCGACCCTTCCATGCGACGCACCAGCCAGTCCGCGACGTTGGCCAGCACAGGCGTCGTCGCCATGCTCACGGCGATCAGTAGAAGCAAAAACTGGAACTGGAAATCGGTAATGACGCCCGAGGCGAAGGCAACGCCGAACAGCACGAACCCAAACTCCCCGCATTGAGGGAGCAGCAGGGCGACGCGGGTGGCGCTCTCACGACTGTGGCGGAAGGCCAGGCATAGACCAAAGAGGACAAGGGACTTGATCACCATCACGCCGGCGACATGGCCCACCACCCTCAGGCCAACCTGGTCCATGAGGCCGAAATTCAGCGACATGCCGACGGCCATGAAGAACAACCCCAACAGAAATCCGCGGAACGGCTGAACGTCTGCCTCGATCTGGTGCCGGTACTCTGAGTCCGACAGCAGCAGTCCCGTGAGGAAGGCACCCAAGGCCATGGACAGGTGGACCTGTTCCATCAGCCAAGCCGCGCCCAGCACGGCCAGTACGGCGGCGCCAGCAAAAGCCTCGGTGTTGCGACCGATGGCGATCACACGAAGTCCGGGCCGCAAGACGAAACGGACGATAACAACGACGGCCGCCAGCGCGGCCACATCCTTGAGCGCGACGATGCCAAAGGACTCGCCCGCGGCTACAGGGGCTTCCGCCATCAGCGGGACGAGAGCCAACAGGGGCACCACGGCCATGTCCTGCATCAGCAGGATGGCAAAGGCGGCCCGACCGTGGTCGCTGCCGACCTCGCCCCTTTCGGTCAATATCTGGAGGCCGATCGCCGTCGAGGACAGGGCCAGGCCAAAACCAACCACCACGGCGGTACTCCACGGCACACCGAAAAACCAGGCGTAGACGCCAATCGACCCGCCGGTCAGGACAACTTGAAGCGTTCCCATGCCAAAGACGGCGCGCCGCATGACCCAGAGTTTGGACGGGTGCAACTCGAGGCCGACGATGAACAGTAGAAACACCACGCCGAACTCGGCAAAGTGGCGGATGGCCTCGACGTCGGATGTAATTCCCAGTCCCCACGGACCGACGACCGCGCCC
This sequence comes from Nitrospiraceae bacterium, assembly GCA_046759485.1. Taxonomy (GTDB): domain Bacteria; phylum Nitrospirota; class Nitrospiria; order Nitrospirales; family Nitrospiraceae; genus JBHICF01. The sequence goes on along the minus strand of JBHICF010000332.1, from coordinate 785 downwards.
GCCACCAGGTATCCGAGCACCGACCCCAGCCCAAGCCGCTTGAACAGCGGCACGGCGATCACCGCCGCCGTCAGCAGCACCAAAACGGCTAACAACAGATCTTTCTGTTCCACGGCCCTCTCCCTTCAAGTCTCACGAATCATCACGGGCAGTATCAATTGCGATCCGAACCCTCCAGTCTTTCGGCTGTTGCCTCAGCGAATCCGGCACCCGCCTTGGCGTAAAAGTTGAAGGCGGCATGCACGGAACACCTCCCTTTTAATCAGCCAATTACACGCGAATCATCATCGATTAGAACACAGGTTCTCAAATCGAGAAAGTCTACCAGCAGGAGGTACCGCCTGCCAACTCGTAATTTTACGAGGTCTAACTGCGAGTCAATTAGGAGGGCCTGCGAGGTCCATCGAGGGTCAAGCGAGGGACGTGGAGAAAATGAACATCTCTGAGACGATTGGAAATAGCACCAATAAGACTATCAGGGAAATCAGGAGATAATAGAACTTGCCGTGAGCTATGGTGGGAGGGTTTTCTCAGCCATACCGTTTTCGAATCAATCTCCAGGTAGCGGTCCAGCGCAGGCCGCATCCGGGCGACCCGCTGCTCGATACTGGACAGTGTGAGCCGCTCGTTTCACTCGCGCTCGTCCAGAACGCCCGGCGGAAGCGCAAAGTCGGTCGTCATCGGCGCCGGCCGTTGGCAGACGACTCCTCCACCTGGGCGGTTGATGGCCGGCTGCTGACAGAGGAAGTCGAACACATCGTCTGCCTCGGCCTCTGGCACGACGA
>JBHICF010000331.1:0-2505 GCA_046759485.1 Nitrospiraceae bacterium | reverse complement strand
GCCTGGAGGGCGAGGAGGACGTCATTATCGTCCTCTCGTCGATGGTTGTACTCAAACCGGAGGGCGAGATTCTGTTGCAGTGTATATCGCTGGCCGAAAAACACGCGTAAATCGTCGGACACATCGCCCAGGGGGAAGTGGAGGTACGTGGTCGAGGCCATGATCTTCCACCGGTCCGTGAGATCGGCGAGCATGCCAACGTTCACCCCGGGCCCAATCCTGTAAGAGTCCTCAAACGCATCGCTAATATCTGCCTCCAGTTCCGCGAAGGCGAAGAAGACTTCCCGATCAAGCAACGAACTCTCCATCGACGCGCCAATCCCTCCACTGAATACACCGGCGCTGCACAACCCACAATCATTGACATCGATGGTCTGCATGCTGGCATTCACTTTCCATGACGGAGACCTGAACAACGCATCCATGGGGCTCAGGGACACGATGTTCGCGAGCGTAAACCGTTCCACTCTGAACTGATCCCGGCCTTCATAATAGCGGAGGGCCAGTGTCAGTAACTCAATCTGCGCGTCCGGCGTATACCCAGGTTCAGGATCAAGCAAGTCATGGTAGGCCGCACGGATGGTCGCCTCGACGAATCCTTCATCATTCCGCCAGCCGCCGCCCAGTCCGATCCGCGACGGCTTATGGCCCAATTCAGGCTGGGTTGTGAACGGTTCGATCTTGAACTTCTCTGGCTTCACTTTCAGACGGCTCCGCGCGACCAACACGGCCCGATTGCGCGCCTTGTACTTCTCGGCCTCCTCATTGTCCTTCACGCTTCGATACCGCAAATAGTCTGACGTGAGATCGAGGACGAACGCCTGGCGTTCCGGGGGAAGATTCTGGAATTCTTCAGAGTCGAGCCACGAGGGATCTTCCCGAATTCGATCCATCCACAGTGTCTCCTCCTCAGACAGCCGCGCCCGTGTTCGGCGAATTTCCGTGCTTCTCGCTGGACGGAACGCAATGTCACCGACCAGGTCAGGCTGCGCGGTGATGAGGCGAATCGTGTCAGCTGGAATGGTCCAGAACACGAACTGATCGGTGAGGTGCAGCTCGGGGTCGGCGACTTCCAGTAGCGACAAAATGTGATACGCGCAGTTTTCCTTGAAAAAGAAATAGTCAAAGTACGCATTGCCCAGCTCCCAGGCATGCATCAACATCCGGCGAACTTGTTCCTCGGTCAGATTCAACCGGTACTCCCAGATGTCACGATTCTCAATGTCGCCATATTCTTGGACTTTAAGGTAATAGGGAATGGTGGAGAAAAATCCTTTGAACCCGCCGCTCACACCCAGGATCGCATAGGCGATGTCGTTGTCCGTCGTGACCTCGGCTGCGTAATTGATGGTGTAGGCGAGGATGCGCGTCTGTTCGGTCTGGCCTCGCTGATCGATGCGCAAGAAGGTATGGCCAAACATCGACGATGGATTGTTCATGAAGGCTGAGGGGAAGATCAGCGTGATGGATTTCGGATTCAGCTCGGCGAGCCACGCCTCAAAACGCTCGCACCTGAGTGGAGGAAGCCGGCGGTCATCAAATGAGAGCTTCGACTTTAACCAGTGATACCGCGCGACAAAGGCGCACTGGGCGGGTTGCTGGGATCGGCCGACCAATTCGCGCGAGAAAAACATCGCTAGCGTTGCGTCAAGCTCTGCGCGTGGATCGGTCTTCCCGGTTGGGTCCAGAAAAAACCCTGGATCGTCAGCCTCACTCTCATAGCTGCCCGAGAGCGTCGGGCGATAGTGGAGAAGGAGATGCCATGCCCGCTCATCGGACAAATTCAGCTCGGCTGACCGGCGCAGCAACTCGGCAAGATACCGAGTGTCCGGGGCCCCAGTCGCCTCGTCCACTGCGACAATGGTCAGGAGACCAAGCAGAAGTGCAAGGGAGATGCGAACCACAGGCGTGGAAGGGACAAAAGATACGGCCCCCGGCTTCAAAGCCGGGGGCCATCGATGAGTTTCAGCGGGTCTTCGCGACTTGGGTCAGCACCGGATGCGCTTGCATCGCGTCATGCAACGCAGTCAACATGGCAACCGGCGTTTTTTCGCCCGAGCGGATCAACGTCGTGTACCGCTCCTGAGTCAAGGAGAAGAATTCGGCCTGGTGTTCCTCCGGCACTCCCATGAGTGTCGCGAGGGATGCCAGGTGCTCGCCCTCTCCACGTGCCATGTCTTGCGAGAGGTTCTCGAAGTTCATGGCGGCGAAGACGTTCGCTTTCTCCTGGGCCATCACGGTGCCATCATTCGTGCACCCCGACGTGCCACTGCTGATTCCGAACGTCGTACTCCCGAAGGTCCCGTTGGTTGTTGCCATTAAGACCTGGGGAGCAATGTTCTTCTGATACTTGTAATCCATCCAAGCAAGTTTGCCGAGGCCGCAGCCAGGACCCGTATCCGGGTTTGCTTTGGCAAAGACAAGGGCGGCCTGCATGCTCACGAAAACCAGTACAAGTTGAAACACGATGAGCCTGCGCACCATAGAGCTACCCTCCTGTTGATT
>JBHICF010000330.1:0-2507 GCA_046759485.1 Nitrospiraceae bacterium | reverse complement strand
AGACTCGGTCATGTGGGGCACGGTAACCGAGGAACAGCGGAAGATATTGAAAACGCTGGGGAACCCTATTGATCTAAAGGAGGAGGGGTGGGGTGGTGGAGTGCAGGGAGTTCAGGCAAGACCTTCGATTGGTATGCCTTCTTCGATGAGCATGACGGGAATGTCTTCACGAATCGGGTAGATGATTTTCTTGTCGGCGCGCATCAAGCCACCGTCGATCTTCTCCGTGACCGGCTGCCCGGCTTTATTCTTGAGCTCGCCCTTTCCGATTTTGGCGTTCAACGTGGCGATTAATGACTCATTCGCCAACGTCACATCCTGTTTCGTCTCTGGGCAGCACAGGATGGCCAGTAACTCTTTGTCGATGTTGACTTTCCCCGAAGTTTGTCTCTCCTCTCCCATGTGACCTCCTGAGGCAAACTAGAACCGCGTGGTGTATATCCTCACGAAGAGGACCTCTCACTCCATACAATAGTTGAAACGGGCATCAAGATCAAGGAGAGTTCATCGCAGGGGATTCTCACAATGGCAGAGACATACTCATACCTCCGGCATTCGACACGTCAGTGCATGGCAAAGAGTTGTGCTGAAGACGGTGCTCAACCGATCGGAATCTGCTACACTGGCGCCCTGGTGCGAATATGAGCGGGAACCGAGCGATCATTCTATGGCATGGGTTCAAGCGGTATTTCCTGACCGGCCTCCTCGTCGTGGTTCCGGCATGGGGGACCTTTCTCATCTTGCAGACCCTCTTCTGGACGTTGGACGGTTTACTCGTCACACTCTTTGGTCCAGCGGTGAAGTCGGACATCCCAGGATTAGGGATCGCGGTCCTGGTCTGCTTGATCCTGCTCGCCGGTGCGCTCGCGACACATTTCCTCGGCCAACGAATCCTCCGCTGGTGGGAAGAATGGGTCCAGCGCATCCCGCTGGTCAGAAGTATTTACCTCACCTTGAAAGGCGTGACCGATCTGTTTAACTTCCGCGCGCGGTTTGACCAGAGCACCGTGGTGGTCTTCCCATTTCCTCGGGAAGGTCTGTGGGCACTGGGGTTCGTCATGGGTGTGGCTCCTGCAGCACTACAGGTAGTCCCATCTGGGCGGCTGATGATGGTGTTCGTGCCAACCGCGATTCATCCGTTTACCGGCTATCTGGCTTTTGTCCCAGTCAATAAGGTGTGCCCGATCAACCTCCCACCGGAGGAAGCGATGAAAATGGAGTTCTCGGCGGGCATGTATCGTCCACGAACCCGGTGGTTGAGGCGCTCAAGCGAGCAGAGTGGTTCGGCACAAGGCAGATTGGAGTAGCACGAGGTACCATGTCCGCGCTCAACCAGCTGATCATTCGTCAGGCATGTACCCAGGATCTCGAAGTCCTGGTACGATTCAATGCCGCAATGGCCCTGGAGACAGAGGGGAAACGCCTCGATCCGAATCGGTTGCAGCAAGGGACGCTCGCGGTGTTTGAGTCTCCCTCGCGCGGGTTTTACCTCGTCGCGGAACTGTCTGCGGAGACGACACGCACTATCGTTGGACAACTACTCGTGACATACGAGTGGAGTGATTGGCGCAATGCTAATTTTTGGTGGATCCAGAGCGTGTACGTGCATCCAGAGTGGCGACGGCAGGGGATCTACCGCCGGATGCATGCGGCGGTGCTGGACGAAGCGAGGACGCAAGGGGGAATCTGCGGGATCCGTCTCTACGTCGAGGGGAGCAACACCATCGCCCAGGCCGCCTACGCCCGGGTTGGGCTGTCAACATCGACCTATCGCGTGTTCGAGGACGACTTTGTGCTCCCGAGGGCACGCGGCCATGCGGAGACGCCGCGCGAATAACGCAACGAGCCGTGCGCTCCTGAACGCAGCAGGGGCAGGGGCTATGGCAGCGTCGCAGTCGCGTCGGGGCGAACGGACCATGCAGCATTTCTGCTCGGGGGACGGTGCAATGAATCCACTCGCTCGGAAATCCAGGGAGCGTAATCCATAATGAAGTGCCGACGATCTTTCGTCATCAGAGGGTGCGTTCTCATTCTGACGGCTTTCCTCCTCAGTGCCTGTGGGCTCATCTACACCGATATCCATGTTCCACGGTCGTACCGTTCGGCCAGCCCGGTGGATGTCCAGTCGAACGCAACAGATAAGCTGGTCACCGGTGAGGCGTGCAATTATTCGGTTCTTTTTCTGGTCGCGTGGGGCAACGGGGGGTTCGTGGAAGCGGTCAAGGACGCCTTGGAGGGAGAACCGCCTGGCTCCGTGCTGTATGACGTGCAAACAGACACGAAAGCCAATGTTTATGCGCTGGGGGTCTACACGCGCTTGTGCACGATTGTCTCCGGGAGGGTGGCGACTCTATGAAAAAGATTCTGGCGTTGATGTGCGGATGTCTCCTTTCGACAACCGCCTGGGCGCAGACCGCGTCGTGGGAGGCCAGCACGGGGTTGATCTTCGTCGGCGGCTTTGTGCTGTTCTATGATTCAGAAGGACCTCTTTCGTACAAGTCTTTGAC
>JBHICF010000329.1:0-2509 GCA_046759485.1 Nitrospiraceae bacterium | reverse complement strand
CGAGAAGCCCAGACGTCCGGCGACCCTTACCGCATCGCCGTCCTGGATTCCCAGGTGCCCGGCATGAATGGTGAAACGCTGGGCCGTGCCATCAAAGCGGATCCCACGCTCCGTCAAACCGAGCTGGTGATTCTCACCTCGTTTAGTCAGCGGGTAAACGCCAGGCACCTGACCGAGGCCGGATTTGCCGCATACCTGGCCAAGCCAGTGCGCCAGTCGAAACTACTGGCTACTTTCTCCGCGGTGTTGGATCCTCGACCACAAGACGGTAAAACTCCATCGGTCACCGGCCACACTCTGGCCCAGCCAGATAAGAAGATACCAGGATCCCCCGAGGGGAGCGCCCGGCTCGTCCGAGCGCGAGTGCTTTTGGTTGACGACACCATCGCGAACCAGAAAGTTGGCGTGCGGTTGTTGGAGAAACTCGGTTGCCGTGTGGATGTGGCCTGCAATGGGCTCGAAGCGGTTCAGATGGTAGAACTGTTCCCCTATGATCTCATCTTCATGGACTGCCAGATGCCTGAAATGGATGGCTACGAGGCGACGGCCGACATCCGCCAAGGACGGGCAGCGCATACGCCCATCATCGCCATGACGGCCCACGCACTACAGGGCGACCGGGACAAGTGTCTCGCGGCAGGAATGGATGACTACATTACCAAACCGATACGGCCCAAGGAGGTGGAGGGCGTGCTAGAGCGTTGGGTCATATTCCCTGACCAGGGAGAGGTTGCGGCTCCCTCAAGCACAGCGGTCACGGTGACCCCTGATGAGGCCATCGATGCCGCTCCGCCGGCAGGCCTGCCTGAGCAACAACACGCTAGTACACCCTCCGTTCAGCTCGCCAAGAAGCGCCTTGGCGAAAAGCCAGAGACGGAGGAGGTGGATGACCTGGGCGGGGTACGGGCTGTTCACAGTCGGGCCGTTGACACCATTCGAAAGGTCTTTGAGGAGGCCCGGCTCGGGAAGGTCCCAGCCCTTGGCGAAGTCCAGAGAACGGTAGACGACATCATTGGGATCATCCATAAGGAGCAACACTCCTTGCTGGCCCTCACCACAATCAAGAGCTATAACGAGTATCTCATCAATCATGCGGTAAACGTTGGCATCCTCGCTATCGCCTTGGGAGAGCGGATGCGGCTCGATGGGACGTGCCTCCGGGAACTGGGCGTCGGTGCGCTGCTCCACGACCTCGGAATGGCCCACCTCCCTGAGGCGATCACGCATCAACTCCGAGACCTCACCGAGGAGGAGACGGAATTGCTTAAGGGTCACCCGGCGGAAGGCGTCCGGATGTTAAAGACGATGGGAGTCGACTCCGAGATCACGCTCAGGGTGGTGAAGGAGCATCACGTTGGCTACAACGGAACAGGGTATCCGACCTTGGCACCAGGGGAGCAGACCCACCCGTACACTATGATCGTTACCATCGGCGACACGTACGACGATTTGACGACCCTCCGGCCCTACCGGGACCCGCTCCGCCTCACGGACGCGATCGCGGAAATGAAACGATCATCCGGAAGCGTATTCGAGCCCCAGATCCTCGACCGCTTCGTCGCCATGCTCGGCATGTACCCTCCCGGGATGGTAGCCCGTCTGACGACGGGAGAGCTCGCTGTGGTGACTCGTCCGAGAACAGAGGACACTTCCCGTCCATGGGTCCGCATTGTCCGGGACGCGGACGGAAATGCCGTGGACGGGGAGGAGGCCAACCTGCGTCAGGTAGATTCACACACCGAAGAGTACGTCCGATCCATTTTGATGGAGGTTGATCCAACCGTCTATGGGATCAATCCGGCATCACACCTGGAAGGCAAGCCGGCCGACCCAAGACATAGCACCAAGGCTGACGCCGGGACAGCAGATGCAACCGCGACGGACGATCCCATCGATGCCGCTGCGCTGGCCTTCCTGCGCGAGCCCCAGGACGGAGGTGACTCAGAGTTCCTCAACGGAATAATCGATCAATTTCTCCAGGATGTACCATCACAACTGGCCGCGATCCGCCAGGCGATCGTCCAAGCGGATGCGCAGGCATTGAACCGGGAAGCCCACCGCCTGAAAGGAATCTGTGGCATTCTTGGTGCCCGCCTGATGGAAGCGTATTGTAAGGACCTCGAGGCACGAGGACGCGCAGGATCGGTGCATGAAGCCGATGCCGTCCTCGCACAACTCTACAGCGAGTTCCGTCGCGTCCAGCGAGCGCTGGAAGCTGAGAAGACAAGAACGCCCTCCAGACCGGCCGCATAAAACCCGCATCGCCGCACTCATCGACGACTGGTCACATCATTCCCATCCAACCTTAAGACCTTCCCCTCGCGAGAAACCGGTCCTGAATCGTAAGTACTCAAAAAACCCTGAATTCTGACCCCTTCCCCACAACCTCCCTCAAACACACGGAATAAATCACTCATAGACTCGTCTACGGTAGTAGTAAGGAGAGGACCCGATGGGGCTTGACATTCACCCCCTACTGGAGTCTCCTTACTGCAGAGCCGTAAACCCT
>JBHICF010000328.1:0-2526 GCA_046759485.1 Nitrospiraceae bacterium | reverse complement strand
CTCCCCGCCCTCCGTACGCGCCTCGAGGAGCACCCCGCCCTCAACTTGCCGGTGGGAGGTAATGGAGGTGACGAAATCGTACCGGCGCTGGGGATCAGCGAATATCGGAGTCCAATCGTCGGCAAACTCGCGCAAGATTCCGCTCGGTTTGACCATGGCCCTCAGAGGCTCTGCCGCCACCCAGCCTGTTTGTCGCCCACGTTCAACATGTTGGCGTGCTCAGCGCTCGGCACGTACTTAGCCTAATCTACGACGAACACTTCGCCATGTATGGGTCCTAGTTCCAACGAAAAGCCCCCCTTATCCGAGACCTTGACGCTGTCTGCCCTGTCCCGATGCGTGGAAAAGATCAATCGCGCTGTTCTCCCCACGAGCTGTGGCAATCGAATAGTATCACCCACAGGCTCTCGGCTGAAATTGAGGGTGATGATGATCCAGCCAAGATCTTCGGGACGTTCGAAGAGCATCACCACCATACCCTGTTTATCAACCTCCGGCACCGATCTAAGTTGCGAAGCCGCAATCCCACTTTCTTTGCGTGCTCGAAGCATTCGCTTTAGCTGCGACGCAAACGAGTCGGGATCACGTAGCTGCTCCGGGAGTGTACCGTAGATAGCGACGGCTCTGGGTAGCCCGACACTGGAGGCGGTCGCACGCGGATCCACGCCCATGAGGTCGAAGGCGCCGCGGTTCATCCAGCGATAATCCCGATCATCCAGCCATGAGCCCAAGTGTTCCGGCTGGACCTGAAGGGCGCCCACGAGATCCCATCCCGAGAGCGCAAACACGCCAGGCTGCATGGCGTTAAAGGTCGCCGCCAAAAGGTGCAGCTGGCGGACTTGAGATTTCTCAGAAGGGGTTATGTTGTACGGATCTGGGATCTCCAATGACGCCGCAGCAAAACTTGCCAGGGTTGCGCAGAAGCCGAGATTGGAAAATTCCTCGATATAGGAGCGTTTGCCGCCGATGACCTTTTCTTTCGTTCGGTCGTACATACCTTGGTAGATCGTCTGGCCAAGCGTGTCCGCTCCGTTCACCGAGAATTTCTCATCTCCGTGTTTGCGCAAATGAGTGACATCAAACATGAGCTCGTCATGGTTCTGCAGAGCATGAACGAGTACGCCTGGATCAAGTCCTTCTTTCTGTATCAACCGCAGCATCAGGCGTAACGGGCCAGCATCCCCTACCGCCATGGCATACAGGTAGGCAGTCCGGGTGAAGAAGTCGTAACTGAGGTCGGGTCCCCAGCTGGTGAACCTCTTGAGATTCTCCAGGGGTTGGTTCAGCTCTTGAAACGAGTAACCCCCAAGTTTCCGAATCATCATCGCGACTTGGTTGCAGCCTCCCTCAGCCAGTGGATGCCCCTCAACCCAGGACTTATCAAGGCCAGGTCTGCCCTCGATGCCCAGAAGTGGGCTGGCATCAAGCCGGAGTCCTGACGCGCCCAGTACATGCAAGGCGTGCACGACGTCAGCCATGATGATTCGCTGCGCACCGAGAGTGGGGTCCAACCAGTTCAAGGACGGTTGCCCGTCTTTGAAGACGTGGAGATAGACCCACCGCCTATGACGGCCGTCCACCCCGGTAACGATATCGGTAGCACTCCAGTTGGTATCTTTGATGCCCGGATCGTGAAATACTACGCACTCCGTTGGTCCGGGAATGTACCCCTTGTCCTCTAAGAGCTGGACGGTCTCCAGACTGAGGTTAACGCATTCCTTACCTTCCGGAACGGAACCGAGCAGTTCCCAATCCTCCTCGGGAATCTCAATCATGGTGTATAAGCCTTCATAATTCTTGTACGCTCGCTCCGCTAGGCGGAAATCCGCCCCCTTCCCGGTGTGCGCCGGCACGGTATCACCGATGATGGCGATGCCACACTGCTTTGCGGTTTTTACCATCCGTTTATATTGGTCATCTGCCCCAAAGAGAGGATCGATGGTCAACTCGATCCGGTCGAATAGCCCATCAATCGTGGGTGTGTACTTGCGTCCAGTGATTCCGCCAGCTCGCCTCATGGGACCAGTATGTACGCCGTCGATCCCGATTTCCTGAAAGGTCGAGAGTAGTTCCTTGCTGCCTAGAGTTTGCACGACGGTCTTGTCCGGGTGACTGATCATTGCCTTTGGATAGCTGGTGAACCAGACGGACGCAGTACGGACAAAGTCCTGAGGGCGCGGGTGGCCATAAGCATTCCGCCATTGCACGGGCTTACCTGAAATGTGGTCGCTCAAGTGTTCGGCCTGATACAGCATAGAGCGGGATTCCAGCCATCGAACATAGTCTGCGCCAGGGCGGCGCGGACGCTGTTTCGGAATGACCTGACCAGATTTCCCTACCCGGTGGGAGATTTTGCGAACCTTCTTTTTGGAAGCGCGCATGATATCCCTCCCTTACTTGTTGGTGGTTCACGACCTCTACTGAACCCGCATGATCAAAATTTGCCCAGGACCGATGGACGCTAAACAGTCGGTCCGATTGGACTTAGCAATGATCTCGCGCGTGGTGCCGTGGGCGTCAGCTACC
>JBHICF010000327.1:0-2537 GCA_046759485.1 Nitrospiraceae bacterium | reverse complement strand
GGTTCTGCCCTCTATTCTAACGACCTCGGCCCCGCAATCGGAAAGGGCCTTGGTAGTTACTGGACCGGCGATAAGCCAAGAGAAATCGACAACCTTAATTCCCTCAAGAAGTTCTTTTTTCATCGCGTTTCCGTCCTCTGCCTTTGCACCTGGCTCTTTCTTTTCAGTCCAAAACCCTTAGCCTACAACCTACGGCCACCCACTTTCCGTCCTCTGTCTTCTGCTTACCATGCTTCTGCCTCCTACTTCTAGTTCTTCCGGGTAGAGTTGGGAGATTACTCTCCCAACCCCCCCACAGACCCGTACGAGCGCGATTAGCGCATACGGTTCTTCGAGTATATGGCTTCGCTACGCAAATTTGTGCACTATTCGCGGTTCTGGTAGTGGATATCGCACGAGTAACAGGTTAAAACGTTCCCACTGCATGTCATTATCCCTGTTTCGCCGATTCAGCCACTTGCGCCATGCTCGTTTGACCTGTTCATAAAAGCGTTTAAGTCCGCGTAAATTGAACGTAATGCCATAAAATCCGTAATGACCATGTAACTTCCGGCAAAGGGCTTGCCACTGTTCCTTTATCGGATCGTGGCGATGTCCCCTGCACCATCGATATACCTTGCGCACTGCCACCTTCAGCTTAATCTTTGCAGTCTTGCGCTTTACCACTCGCTGGCCTTTCCTTGATTTTCCCCAGTAATGGGTAAAACCCAGAAAATCGAATGTCTCCGACTTCCGATCCCCATAGGGACGACGAAAGTCGACCAACTGAGTCTTCTCATCATGGATCGTCAACCCATACTTGCCAAATCGCTTCGGCAGCACGGATAGAATCCTACGAGCATCCCGTTCTCTTTCTAACAAGATTACATAATCGTCCGCAAACCGAATCAGTTCCGCCTTACCATCCAGACGAGGTTTCACAACGCTTTCAAACCAACTGTCCAGAACATCGTGCAAGTATATGTTGCTGAGCAGCGGAGAGATAACACCACCTTGTGGCGTCCCCTCCTCGGGGTAATGTATTGAACCGTCTTCCATTACACCTGCTTTCAACCACTTGCCAATCATCCGCAATAGTACCCCATCGCGCACCCGCTTGCTGAGAATTTCGCGCAGATGTTTATGCACCACCGTGTCAAAGAAGCTTTTTATATCAACTTCTAAAACCCACACGCCACCCATTTCCATTATCCCTGCCCAAAGTACTTCCAGCGCCTGGTGAGCCGAGCGCTCCGGTCGAAACCCGTATGAACACTCCATAAAATCCTGCTCATACAAAGGGCTCAGTACCATGACCACAGCTCTCTGCAGGATCTTATCCTCTAACGCGGGTATCCCTATGGGTCTGGTTCTCCCATCCCCTTTCGGAATATACGCCCGCTTTACCGGTGGTGCGAAGTAACTGCCTGATTTGAACCGGTCGAGTAGCGATTGAAGATTTCCTTCTAAATCGCTCTCGTACTCCCCGGCAGTTACACCATCCACCCCGGCAGCGCCGTCTTTTCGGGTCGCCCGATATGCTTCGCGCAACCACTCAAGGTCAATGTGATAGGCCAGCGACGTGAAACTCACATCCGGCATCTGTCTCGCAAGTTCCGCTATCCGTTGCTGTTTCGTGTACACGTTCTTGGATCTCAATGTACCCCCTGTGTTGCCCAACAACAGTTCCATAATCCCGACACGGCCCTTTCCTCTTCCGGCTCTCCTCGGGTCGGATTCGCCGCCGTCACTGGTACTATGACCGTGCTAAGACTCCCTTATGCCATCCCGTCGCGCTTCGTTTCCTTCGCTTGACGGTACCATCGTTCTCTCTTTTTATTCGTATCTCCTGCCATGCTCCCGAAAGAAAGGATCATCGCAGGCCTGGGCCTTTCCGAGTTCAACTCGCCGGCTACCCTGTACCGTAATTTACCGATGGAGCAGTTCGGGCCTCCCAGGTTCCTGGGGAGTCCTCTCGCACCTTTGCCCCGCTCAAGAGACCCCGGCCGTGTCACTTTTGCCACTGTCATTCGGCTAAGTGATGTTGCCCCCGCTAGACAGACGACGAAGGCCACAGCAACATCGACAATTTCGGGGCTGATTCACACAGCTTCAGTGCCCGCTGTCTACGCTTCCAGATTCGGCTTTCCCTACACTGGCAAGACTCGCTTCCGGTGGGTGACAGCCCTTACCGGATGGGATTCGAACCCATTAGACTCCGTTAGCGAATTTCAATCGCGGCTCTTTCGCCGCCTATCCCAACGCTCCAGGCTTGTCCTGGCGCGACTGTCCTCTGACCTCTGTCCTCCGACCTCTGTCCTCTTCCCTTCTATTTCGCTTCCCGATACAAAGCAATACTGCCGGTCTTGGCCATCTCCTTTACCCCTATAGGGCTTAGCAGATTCAAGATCGCTTCAATTTTATCTTCGTCTCCGGTGATCTCTATCGTATAGTGTTCCGGCCCCACATCAACCACCTTGCAGCGAAATATGTCCACGATCCTCAAGATTTCAGCCCGGTGTTCCGGCTTTGCATCAACCTTGATCAGGGACATCTCC
>JBHICF010000326.1:0-2542 GCA_046759485.1 Nitrospiraceae bacterium | reverse complement strand
ACCGGGGTGGAGAGAAGATCAGCGCTGAGGAGATCGAGAACCTCATCCTGATCCATCCTGCCGTCCAAAACGTTGCCTGCATTCCGATGCCCGACCCGGTCCTGGGGGAGCGCATGTGCGCCTGCGTGATCCTACGCAGCGGCCATCAGTTGGTCTTCGAGGAATTGGTCGCCTTCCTCACAGAGCAGGAGATCGCAAAGCATAAGATCCCAGAACTGATGGAGATCATGGATGAGTTTCCGATGTCGGCATTCGGCAAGGTATCGAAGAAGGATCTGACTCAAATAATCGCGCTGAAGCTCAAGGAGGAGGGAAAGCTCTAGAGATTTTCGATTTTAGATTCTAGATTTCAGATTTTCGAATCAGGGCATATTGATTTTAATCTCTCGATTCAAGAACAAACATAAATCAGTCCAAAATCTGAAAGCGGAAATCCAAAATAGTCGATGACCATGAGAATAATTGACCTTCATTGTTATCCCAATACAGAACCGTGGATCGTGGCTCAAGGCCCCTATGTGGAAGCACTGGCCAAATACTGGAATCGCACCTGGTCTGCCAAGTCTGAAGAAGAGGTTGTGGGGGACTTTCGGAAGGCTGGGGTCGAGGCTGTGCTGGTGGCATTTGACATCGAAACAGCCACGGGCACGCCGCCTTGTTCCAATGAGTATGTCGCGAAGATGCGGGATTACAACCCTGGTGTGATCTTGCAGGCCTGGGCGGCCGTCGACCCGCTCAAGGGCAAATCCGCCATCGACGAGGCTAGGAAGGCAGTCAGTGAACTCGGCATGCTCGGCTTTCACTTTCATCCCATCGTGGGCCGTTTCTCCGTCGATGACCAGCGGCTGTACCCTTTGTGGGAGACGATCAACGAGCTGCGGGTCCCGGTCATGATCGATGTCGGAACTACGGGCATGGGAGCCGGTACGCCAGGCGGCCTGGGCGGGGTCATCAGGCATGCACACCCATCGGCGATCGATCGGCTAGCTGCCGATTTCCCGGATCTCAGTATCGTTGCGGCACACCCGGGATGGCCATGGACGGAGGAGATGATTGCCGTGGCCCTGCACAAAGGCAATGTCTCGTGGGAACTATCGGGCTGGGCACCTAAATACTTTCCTGATGCGTTGCGGCGGGATATCAGAGGGCGGCTGCAGGACAAGATCATGTTCGGCAGCGATTATCCGAGCATTCCCTACGAGCGCCTGTTCCGGGAGTGGCGCGAGTTGGGATACTCCGATGAGCTGATGGAGAAGGTCTTTCACGGCAATGCCGAGCGAATCTTGGGATTGTAGCAGATTTCCAGGCCGCGAACGGAGGATGCGATGACCGCTAAAGTTGATGAACCCAGCGTCACTGGGCAACTCGCCCAGTATATGGCCGAGACACGGAATCGTGACCTGCCAGCTGACGTAGCCCGAGAGGCCAAAAACCATATCCTCGATACGGTCGCATCGATGGTCTCTGGCGCATCTCTCAAGCCGGGAGAGAGGACCATTGCGTATATACGCACTCTGGGCGGTACTCCCGAGGCCCAGGTCGTCATGAGCAACATCGTCACCTCTGCGGCAAATGCGGCCCTGGCGAACGGGATGCTAGCTCACGCTGATGAGACAGACGACATGCACTTGCCCACAAAGTGCCATCCGGGCTGCGGTATCGTCCCCGCCGCTCTGGCCATGGCAGAACGTGAGGAGTCCAGCGGCACCGATCTCATAAGGGCTGTCACGCTGGGGTACGATCTCTGTTGCCGGATGGTGGAGGCTATGGACTCAACTCTCTTGCACGAGATGCACCGGAGCACCCAGGGCATAGGTCCAACCTTCGGTGCCGCCGCCGCAGCCGGATCCCTCTCGAGGCTAGATGCTACTCAGATGCGGTATCTCCTGTCTTTTGCGGCCCAGCAGGCCTCCGGCATCCGTAGTTGGTCTCGTGATCTGGACCACATCGAGAAGGCCTTTGACTTCGGTGGCATGGGTGCGCGCAACGGTGTGATGGCTGCCACGATGGTTCAGGCTGGATTCACCGGTGTGCTGAATGTTCTGGAGGGGGAACATAACCTGTTGGATGCCTTCTCCACCAATCCTAAACCACAGGCATTGCTGGACCGTTTGGGATCTTTCTACGAGATCGCCAACAGCGCGATCAAGACGTATTCGGTGGGTTACCCTATCCAGGCTGCTCTGGATGCGCTGCTCACCATCGTGAATCGCCACGGCCTCGCCGCTGGGGACGTAGAGCGGCTGGTGGCACGCATGCCGGAGGATGGGGCCCGTATAGTCGACAACCGAGAGATGCCGAACATCAACGTTCAGCACGCCCTTGCCATGGCCTTGGTGGATGGGGGCGTTACCTTCGCATCGATCCACTCAACCGAGCGGATGAAGGACCCGGTGGTTTTGGTAATGAAATCTCGAGTGCATCTGCAGCCCGACCCGGCGCTCGTAAATCCCGAAAGGCCACGCCAGGCCGTTATCGAAATCGAGACCAAGGACGGACGGACCCTTTCTCACCATACGACGGCTCCACCAGGTACGGTCCA
>JBHICF010000325.1:0-2552 GCA_046759485.1 Nitrospiraceae bacterium | reverse complement strand
GGACGAGGCGGGCCTCTTTATCGAAGAGGGCCGTGGCCGCAGCGATGGTGACGGTAGGGAAGGCAATGAGCACTCCCCCCTCCCCTTTAAAGAACTCTTTTAATGCCACGTCCGCTTTCAAAAAATAGCCCAAAAACTTTAAAAGCTCAGCAATGGCCCGGTCTCAAGGATGATAAGCGAGTTGGTTGTAACGTGCAGTAAAATAAGGGAACATTCGGTTCCTTGTCGCCCTTACGGCTAGGATTCCGGCCAAATACCGGCCATTTACCGGCCACGGTTATTGCCGGCCATTTACGGAGGCGACACATCTGACCTGCGGGCTCTCAAACGGAGCCCACACTTCCAAGCCCCACCCCTTGCTTTCTGCAGTTATGTTTTGTATAATAGACGTACCCTCTGAGGGTACGTTTTGCGCTCACAATATAACTTTTTGCCACTCCGGTTATATTGTATACTAAAAAAGTACCCTGAGAGGGTACGCGTGTAACTCAAAATATAACCGCTAACACTCTATAGGCAGCAGAGAATGGGGTAACCTCATGAGAGCGCCGAAAAACCACCATTCCAAGACACTTGGCCCCCAAGCCTCTCGACTCGTGGCCGAACTTTACGAACGGAATCGATCTATTTTCTCGCTCCGCGATGTTATGGAGATCACCGGTTTCAAACCGGGTCCAGCCCGTAGCTTCATGGCGAAGCTTGTATCACGTGGGATTGCTACCCGTCTGAAACCAGGGCTCTTCATCCTAATCCCGTTTGAGTTTGGTCGTGCGCGGAAGTACATGGGCAGCCCCTATGTGGTCGCCCGCGAGCTCGTGGGCGGACGTGACTACTACGTGTCCCATTCTTCGGCAATGGATATTCACCAAATGGTTACTCAGCCACGACTCGTCGTGTACGTGACGACGCTCCGCCAATTGCCGTCCAAGAAGATCCACGGTACAGAGTTCCGTTTTGTGCGCTCGAAACGACGCCACTTCTTTGGAACGATGGACCAGTGGATTGGCAAACAAGAAAAAGTAATCGTCAGTGATCTTGAACGAACCATCATCGACGGGCTAAAAGAGCCCGATTACTGTGGTGGTGTGGTTGATGTTGCGAAAGGGTTGGTGATGCGCCGACATGATATAGACCCAAAGCGGCTTGTGAATTACGCTCTCAGACTTGATATAGGCGCGGTAATCCGACGCCTCGGCTTCCTGCTGGAAGTCTATGACATAGAGGCTTCTGACCAGATCGCACGCTTGAGACGGAAACTCACAGATACTTACGTCGTTTTCGATCCAGGTCTTCCGCCCGATGGAAGATTACAGAAACGCTGGAGGCTTCGACTTAATGTGACAGCCGATGAATTGCAGGCAGCCGCGAGAACGTAATAAGTGATTCCTCCTCGCAACATATCCAGCCTTTCAAACCGGCTCGCAGCAGGTGGTGGGCATCGAATACCTGAGACAGTTTTAGAGAGAGACTATTGCATTGCCTGGTTTCTTGTTGGTCTTTCGAGGAGCTTACTTAGAAATCAGTTGGCCTTCAAGGGAGGCACGGCGTTGAAGCGGTGCTTCTTTGGGGACTATCGCTTCTCAGAAGATCTCGACTTCACGCTTGTCGACGAAGTGTCATTTGAGATCATATTGGCCGGCCTCGATCGCCTCTTCGAAGATGTCCGACAGCTTAGCGGCGTGTCCCTGCGATACGCTCGGGAGGATCGCCACAGCCACGCCAACACGTATGCCTTCTACATTGGCTATGAAGGACCACTACCAGGTGGACGCAAGGAAATAAGAGTCGATATTACCATACGAGAATTAATCGTCTCACCCCTGATCGAACGATCAGTGCTTAGAGCTTACGAGGAGTACACCGACCTCCCAGAGGATGCGCTGATACGAGTTTACGCCCTTGAAGAGATCGCTACGGAGAAGATCATGGCCGTGACGGATCCTGCCCGGAATGAACCCCGGGACCTGTACGACCTTTGGTTTCTTGTTGACGGCGGTCACGTTGAGCTGACGGACCTAGGGGAGGCCTTAAGGCAAAAATTGGCCTTCAAAGGGAGAGCTGTGCGGAGGCTCAGGGAAGTTCTGGTGGGGAAGGAGACGCGTCTCAGGCGTGACTGGGAAAGGCGCTTGTCCGACCAGATGGCCCAGTTGCCGCCATTCGACGCGGTATTTCGTGCGGTGCAACGCAGCCTCCGCCAAGCAGGACTTGAAGGCAGGGGGTCAAGTAGGGAACGTTAGTCCTCAAACACTTTGAGGTGCCGCAATCGGAGGGGTTAGCGGGTGGCGAGGCGGACCAGGCGGGCCTCTTTATCGAAGAGGGCCGTGGCGGCAGTTATTGTAATGGTGGAGAAGAGCAGAAGCATTCCAATATTAAAGGTCAAGGCAAAGTCGGGTCCGAGGGCCGTCCCGGGGACTCCCGGGAGGAGGGCGTGCTTGAAGAGATCGATCCCGTAGGCGAGTGGATTGGCGTAGATGACCCACTGCAGTCCAGCCGGCAGCAGCTTCACCGGATAGAGCCCACCGCTTAGGAAGAACATCGGAAAGACGACGAAG
>JBHICF010000324.1:0-2557 GCA_046759485.1 Nitrospiraceae bacterium | reverse complement strand
AGAAGAGGGGTTAGATTAGAATCTGTCTGTCATTCCTTGAGGCCTAAAAACTGGCTGTGAACAACAGCTCCGTCCTTTATTCATCTATTCTAGCCTGACCCCCAGTGGGCTAGAGCGTCTCCGGAGCGAACAACTCTTCGACCGCGACCTTTCGGTCTGCCAGCCCCTGCTCGACCACGTACTGCGAGGCCGCCTCGAGCGTCGGGCGATTTTCCTCCAGGCCGTATGGCCAGAGGTCGGGCCCAAAGACGGTCCGACTCTCTTCGATGTGGTCGATCAGCCAAGGGAGCGATACCTTGAGGGCGTCCCCCTCATAAAGAGTGCCGAGCGCACGCTCCTTTGCTCTCGTAAAGGCGTCGTAGAGGCTGCGCGCTACCCACGGGTGCTGCTCGTAGATGTCCCGCCGCACTACGACGAGGTGCATGATCGGGAAGATGCGCGTACGTAAGTAGTATTCTTTCTCCACTTCCCTGAAGTTGGGAAACAGGCGCCTGACCTTGGGTGACCCTCGGAGGAACGGATCGGGAAGATAGGGGGTAGCGATGGCATCCAACTCGCCAACCTCCAGCATGTCGTCTAGATTCTTAGTAGGAGGGAGGGGCTCCAGACGGATGCGCTTGGGTATCGACAGTGATACTAGCGTCCCCTGGGGCGCTCCTTTCGGCGGTCGCCAGTACCAGTACACGTCTTCTGCGCGCACTCCGTAGTCGTGGTGGAGCATACCCCTGATGAACACGCCAGCGGTCTGCGCATAGTCGGGGACACCAACCCGCTTGCCATTCAAGTCCTCGGGTTTCTCTATACCGGCATCCGGGTTAACGAAGATGCACGAGTGGCGGAAGAAACGGGAGGGCATGACGGGAATCGCCACGAAGGGACACTCGCCACGGGCCTTCAAAATGGTGTAGTAGGCCAGGCCCAACTCGGATACGTCAAATTCTTGCGAGCGCAACATGCGGGCAAAGATTTCTCGTGGGGGCAGACACACACAGGAGAGCTCGATGCCTTCGGCCTCGATGCTCCCCGCGGTCAGAGGTCGTGTACGGTCATAGTTTCCGCACGCGAGAGTGAGCTTTAGTTTAGCCATATTGAGACTCCATCGTGATTGTGCTTAGGCGTCCTATTACCAATTTTATACCTTTAGGTGAAGATGATCAGGGTGACTACACAGAGGCAATCAAAGCGGGGCACAGGGGTGTGAGGGATATACGCGATAAGTTGGTAGCGACCCGGCGATCAGATAAAATCCTTGAGGAACACTTTGCCCCAATTCTGTGGCCAGGTTCTTTCAAAATCCGCCTTGTTGTACCGGTCCTTAATTGTTGCATCGATGCCCATCTTGCCAACCAACCGCCCAGGGGAGTGGTCCGGCAGCGGCTGCGCAGACGGGTCGAATTGCCAACCGCGTGTCCTGTCCACGATGATGACATCCTTGGACGGATCAACCCTTGTCGCAATCGAGTGATACACCGATCCCGGGTCATCCAGATCGACGTCTGGGCTGACAGCGACGACCATCTTTGTGTGCCCCCAGGGCGCCCCCATGGTGAGCAGCAGCGCATCATTGATGAACCCGTCTCTGGGCGCTTCGACCTGCAAGATTACCGATAATGCCCCTCCCCACGCCGGGAATCGGACATCCTTTACCCTCAGCCCTATTTCTTCAAGTCGATTGTAGAGAACTGCCTCGTGACAGAGTCGAGGCAGGACCTGATGGTCGGTCTCGGGCGTGGTCTGATGATTACGGTAGATCGGACGATCACCGCGCATTGTGATAGCGGTCACCCGGGCAGAGGGCAGCTTTTGCTCCTTCGGCAGATAGTACATAGTCGGCGAAACTGATCCGCCAAACTCACGGGTTATCGTGAGATCTACGAGGGCCTCGATAACAATTTCCGCATGTGCGGGTACGTCAAGCTCGATGGTCTCGCATGGCACCATCTCCACGTCCCTGTCCATGATGGTCCCGACCATTTCCAGCTCGCCCCATTGATCCATATGCAATCCTGAATAGTTGGCCATGATTTCATAGGCCGGATGCACGCCGATACAGAGCGCTATGGGCATCTCCTTCTTACCCATCTCCTTGTATTTCTGAACGATGATCTGGGTATGAGGTGTCTGAAAACTCAGTTGAATCATATTGCGCTCATGAGGAGTCGTCCCAGCGTGCGATGAATTGTAGAACCCCGTTTTCGGGTCACGGACGATATTCATCGCGGTAATGTACGGTTCCGTCTCGTGAGATGAATGAATCGGAATGGGCAGCTTTGTGAGGTCCACGTCACTGCCAACGAAGCGCCGCTCCTTGACGGGCCCGGTTTTTACGTGCACAAACCCACGCGGTGGCTGCCGCAACCGATAGGCCAGCGTCCGCAAGTAATCGCCGACGGGAACACCAAGCGCACGGGATTGCAGAGACCGGTGCTTGACAAGAATGTCGCAGAGCCTAAAGCCCGGGTACTCTTTAATGCTCTCAAAGACTATGGGGCCGTTACTCTGCGCCGATAGCGCCCCAACGTCGCGGATGCTCACGGGCTTGGTAATGCGCGTGACG
>JBHICF010000323.1:0-2564 GCA_046759485.1 Nitrospiraceae bacterium | reverse complement strand
GGGCTGAAACCTCGTAAATTTGCGAGTTGACCGGGCGGCATCGTGCGCTTATTCTCCAAATCTCCGGACAGGCGACACTTACACCATCATCTATCCAAATGTCGGTGTGTACGTCCCGATTGGGGGAGGAGGGGGGATATGAGTCGAGCCTTCGTTAAACCGATCTTCGCGTTATGCGTGGCGTCTTTGCTCGTGGCGACATCCAGCTACGCGGCTCAGCGTGAGAAGAATGGCAAATCCATCGTCAAGAAGGGGACAGAAGACCGCATCACGAAGGGGGAACTTCAGGATTCTTTGATGGCCTTCGCCGACCGTTTTGGGTCTACGATCGTCGAAACTGCCGAAGTCTTTGAGAACCGGGAGGGCTCGGCCCGAGCCCGCCTGGTCGCCCGCAGGATGAAGGTTTTCCCCACCATCGCGGTGATTGATATCGCCGCCGGCCCTAACCCCGCCGTTTCATTGCTCGATATGCTGGTGTTAGTCACCCTGAACCGGATGGTCTGGGAAGAGTATTGGAAGCCAAAGGTCTTCGGCGAGCCGGCCGATCTGATGATCAAGGCGTGGCGCAATCTCGAGGCGAATATTTGGTCGATCGCCAATCGCGTGCTCACATCGGAGCAGCAAGACGAGATGGTTAACCTGATCAAGGAGTGGCGTGATAGTAACCGCGACATAGTGGCGGTGGCTTTCATTCGCTTCGACGATTTCGCCGAGTCGCGACGGAAGTCCGCGCTCGAGAAGGCAGCCGAATCCGGCGGTTTCTTAGGGATAAAAGGGGCGACGCGCGCCATGGATGAAGCTCGCTTCTTAGGGGAGCGGGCCATGTTCCTGCTTACCCGGATGATGATACTTGTGCCCTTCCAGATCGAGCTGGTGTACCAAAAGATGGTCACTGAGCCGGCGGTGGAGCAGCTCCTGTCCGACACCACTACGCTCCCCAAGGCGATCCATCAACAGGCCAAGGCGGTCCAACAAGTTGCCAAGGCGATGGATCAAACGGCCAAGGCATTGGAAGAATTGCCCAAGCAAATCGCCCAGGAGAGCGAGGCGGCGATTACTCACTTGGCTAAGGAGTACGGCAAGGCTATAGCCAAAACCGAGGAGCAGGCTGAAGCGTTCGTCGACTATGCCTTTCCCCGTAATGTCGCGCTGATCGTGATCTTTCTGATCGGGTCCGTCCTGGCAGGGCTCATCTATCGATTTGTCTCCGTCAGACTGATTGGATCCGGCCAGGCGCGCGGGGCGTGATTTAGCAATTTCTAAAAGAACTACTCTCATTTCGACGCTTTCGCCTAGCGTCACCATTACTACCATGTCTAGCAGGTTGACCTCGGGGTTTGGAGCGATGGCCATGTCCAGGGAGGATGCGCAGAAGAAAAAAGGTGTCAGGGACCTTTTTATTCCTTAGGGGTTGAGTTTTTTCGGCCTTGCCGGATCCTGAGGACCACCGCGACCGGCACGAGTACAGATCCTGCGCACCTTTTCCGTGAGGGCGTCATCGAGCTCGACCGAGGTCCGTACCGCCGTCACTCGGACTGACCGGGGGCCGGTCGCTAAGGTGCGTGCATGTAGACTCCAGAATCAGTTGCGTATAGGTTGCGTTATTCGGCCACGAAAGAGCACATTTTGCCGCGTCCAGCAGGTCAGTTCTTGCTACCACGCTGCTACCAGAACACCCCGTACTAGGAGTATCCAGGAGCACCATCGCTCAGTCCAAATCGTCGGATTCTTGTGCGGATAGGTCTTCTGGGGTATGCTCAGGTTGGTCATGTGGATAATTCGTAATCAGCAGGTCGGGGGTTCGAGTCCCTAGCGGCCGACCAAGCAAATTACCACGTTGAGCCCTTCTGACGCCGTCTCACC
Organism: Nitrospiraceae bacterium; assembly: GCA_046759485.1. Lineage (GTDB taxonomy): Bacteria > Nitrospirota > Nitrospiria > Nitrospirales > Nitrospiraceae > JBHICF01. The sequence continues at coordinate 701 of JBHICF010000323.1, read as the reverse complement.
TGCCCCGAAACCTCCTTCCGAACTTCCCGGATCTCGCTAGAGCGGGACCTAGTAATTTTCCCAGGTTGACAGAGGTTTTTCCCCGAGCTACTCTACCCTGCCTCCCGCCCTGTATGACCACACGGGGGGCTCATGCTGGCGACCTGCCTCGGAGCATTTCCTCGCACCCATCGACCGTGGGCAGTTGACATTCCCGGCCCCGGGCCAGGACGCATCTCGGGGCAGGCGCCAGCATGGGAAAAATCATCGAGCAGTCTCCAAGCGCTTACACCGTCGAGGCGCCGAAGTTCGAGCCCGACTGGCACCTTCGGTTTCAGGTGCACATCTTTTTCCCCATGCAGTGAAAGCAAAAGAATAGTCATCTGGATTCTCCTACAACCAGACGAACACAATGTTCGGGACACACTATAAGCCGCCTAAGTAGAACAACTGTCTAACTCGATAAGGAAAGCCCCGGCAGAGCCGGGGGCCCCCAAAAAGCCGCTATGGTTTCGCCAGAGGTTCGAACGCTCTTGGCTGCAACAAAAATCAACCCTCATCCCCCTACGCACTAGGGCGCCCGTACATCCCAGGGGCCGCCAAGGTTGACAGAGGTATTTCCACCAGGTACTTTTAGCTTCCCTCCTCGTGCGCACCGGAGGTCCGATGTCTGGTAGCGTATTTGCGACCAGGCCCAGGGTACGAGGACTGCTCGAACCTAG
>JBHICF010000322.1:0-2576 GCA_046759485.1 Nitrospiraceae bacterium | reverse complement strand
CCGAAGAGCGCCCGTCTCACGAACATGGCTTGATCGCCGTACATAATGCGGGTTCTGCGACATCGGAAATTATCCAGGAACGATACCAACCGAAGCCGCCAATCATCACCTGAAAAGCGATGCAGGAATCCGCCGGCTTGCACCGACGGGTCAGCCTCAAGTTGATTGAGCCTCGCCAGGGCGCCTTGCGGGAGTACGGTATCAGCATGGAGGAAGAGCAACCACTCGCCCTGTGCCTGCTCGGCACCTGCATTCATCTGGGACGCACGGCCCTTCACCGCCGTCAGAAACTGCACACGCAACTCTCGGCAGGCGATCTCACGTGTCCGATCCACGCTGCCTCCATCAACGACCAAGACTTCATACTTACCCCGTTGATCGAAAAGCGCGGTCAGCGTTGAAGGCAGAAGCCGTTCTTCGTTCAACGTTGGGATGATAACTGAGATCATTGCGTTAGCATTCGCGCGCCATGAGCCGGCGACTCAGGATGTGCAGTCACAGGGCCACACAATTGAGGTCGAACACCGGGTCCGAGGGGCTGATCGCCAGACAAGATCCAATCAGGGAGATTACGCTTCGCATCCGCTTGATAACCGGCCGGATCTTCATCGATGGATTCGAGCAGGTCACCTACAGAGACCAACATGTGATCAGTCAGGGATACGTACTGCCGAGCGACGCTCCGCAGAGACTCTCGGGAAGCCTTGCCTTCCATGACCAGACGCGTGAGCGTGCGGTGACCAAAAGCGTGATGCGATTCTTCTTGGTGTAACAAAATCCGCCTCAGCGGGCCGAAGCCCGCTCGTCGCTTGACCAACCCGACTTCGATCCGGCGCAAAATCGCCTCGCCCAGGCCTTCGAGAACGATCTGCTGGGCAACCAGCGTTTCAGCGAAATCGCTGCGGCGAATCGCTGCATCAAGCAAGGTGCGATATCGATCCATCGATTTCAGCATCGGACAGACACCCAACCGACCTTTGGCCAGCCACGCCGCGGCACCACCGAAGACCGCCCCGTGGTAAGACTCTTGACGAGCCTGTCCACGAAGGAACCGACGCATCCCCGGCTCGGGCGCTAACCCGACCTGTGCGAGCGCACAGTCATGGGCTAGACGCTCGCCCATCTCAAGAAAGCTAAGGAGTCGCGCAACTGTCAGTCGTTCATCAGGCTTGACCAGCATCGTGTGAGCCCCTCGGCGCAGGTCCGTTCAGTCGCCAATCATACTCGAGGAACTCGATACGGTAAGGGACCGATTCGAGCTCACGGGCCAAATCGGGGTCAGCGACATAGCGCCTGACGTAACTGAGAAGCGACCCCGAGTGAGCCACAAAATCCTCCTCAAACCAATCAAAGATCTTCGAGAGATACGCTGTTTTCTGCTGTCGATCGAACCGGTTTCGCGTCGTGTCATTGATGAAGGCTTTGGCGCTCTCCTCGAGTTCTGCCTCCAGCAGATCGACGCTGTAGGCCTGGGAGCGGAGTCTAGGACAGGACCTGGAGGCACAGACGATCGCAAAATGGATGCGCGGCTCCCGATAGTCCGGGATCAAAATCTTACGCTCCAAGTCGTAGAGATTGATGCCCTCCCCTCCAACGCGGTAGGTGCGACCTTTGAAATAGCGGTACTGCCCGAACCGTGTCCGCGGGGAATAGCCATCGAGGATGCCCTTGATGGCGAAAGCATTGTACGCATTGATCCAAAAGACTAACCGGTCACGATCAGTCGGTAGAGCATTCGGATCGACCCTGTTTAGCGCCTGGAGATACGTCTCGAAGCGGGCGTCGTTGGACAGAGCGGGATAATCGACCACGCCGTCCACAACATGGTCCTGCACCACCTCGTCAAATGTGTTGTGGGAAAAGTCGTGCGGCGCGATCGGCTGGCTTGGACTGAACGTCCGGGGGACTGTCGAGCACCCCGGCCACAGTACAAGAAGCACCAACACCGTGATGAGATGCGCTTTGGGGACCTTCACCGATTGTCCTCTCTGGTCCGCATACCTCTGGGGTAGTCGGCGACCGCACCGATTCCTTACGTCCCTTCAGGGCAAGGCTCGTTCCACCACTTTTCGGAGGATCGACAACCCTGCTTGGACATCACGGCCTACGTGGACGCGTAGTGCTCGCCTTCCACGCTCCGCCAGCACTTGAAAGTCGCCACGGGCCTGCGCCGCCTTGACCACACCAAAGGTATACTTCTGCCCCGGGACAGGCAGATCTGAGGCGTCATCGCACGTCACTTGGAGGAACACTCCGCTGTTCGGCCCGCCCTTATAAGCCTGACCGGTCGAATGCAGGAACCGTGGACCGAACCCGAGACACGTAGCAACCCTTTTCCGGTCACGCACGGTATGACGCATCGCCTGCAACAGTTGCTCGTGAGCCTGGCTCATTTCGAGATAGGCCAACAGCGCGAAGTAATCGCCTGCCTTGAGCTGATTGAGGTGGGCTTTCAGATAGGCGTCGACCGTTTGACTTTGACCTACGGCCTTCTTCAACACTTCGGCGTTCCGCTTATCAGCAAAGAGCTTGAGGTCCCCTTCTTCGACAATCGGCGTTTCCCCTGGCAGGGAACC
>JBHICF010000321.1:0-2597 GCA_046759485.1 Nitrospiraceae bacterium | reverse complement strand
GTGACCGAAGGAGTTAAGCAGATTGACGCCCTCGTCACTTGTGGAGAGTACAGCGACGCCCGGGGCGGAGGCGGGTCGTTCGGCGTGAAAGGGAGTATTCCCGGATTGGTCGAATAGGGCTCTTCAAGCGATTCTGTCATACCAGGGAGGGAACCTTCAGTGGCAAGGCGGGTCAAGATAGCACTCATCGGTCAGAACGACACCCTGCGCCGGACCATCGAGGAGCTTCTCGGGGGCCATCAAGCCTTGTTACTGAAGCCATCCGGGGCGGCTGGAAACGCCGACATCGCCATCTTTGAACTGGACGAGAGCCATCCGACAAAGACGTTGAGTGCCATCCGATCCCTGCTCAGCAAAGAACCGCAGGTGGAAGTCTTTGTGACCACAAGCCGAACGGATTCGCAGATCATGCTGGAGGTGTTTCGCATTGGCGTGAAGGAATATCTTCCCCAGCCCATTACCCGGCTCGAGTTTGACGCGGCGCTGGCTCGTTTCCAGGAACGACAGAAGGGTCGGCACGGAGCCAGCCTGGAGAAAGCAGGCAAAGTCATCAGCCTTATCGGGGCCAAAGGAGGGGTCGGCACCAGCACCGTCGCGGCGAATCTTGCGATCTGCCTCAAGCACGCACACAAGCGGAAATCCGTCGCCCTGGTAGACCTGAATCCTCAGACAGGCGATCTGCCGCTCTTTCTGGATTTACCGTCCAGGCAAGGCCTCAACGACCTCTCCCAAGACGTCACTCGTCTGGACGAGACCATCCTGGAGAGCATGATGGCAACCCACTCGTCGGGTATCCATCTGCTGCAGTCAGGCTGTGACGGCTCAAGCGAGCACAAACTCGCTCCAGGCTGCGCGCTGCACACTTTGGAGATCACGCGTGCCCTTTATGACCATGTCTTTGTCGATTGCGGATATGGCTTCGACGATGTCGTCAAGGAGGCTCTCGAGGTTTCATTCATGGTCATCTTGATCACCACGCTAAGCCTGCCTGCGATTCGGCGGGCAAAACACTTGCTCGGATTAATGCGAGAATCGAATATTGGGCGGGAACAAATCGTCCTCGCGGTGAATCGCCATAAGCATTCGGAGCGTGATCTCTTAGTGCACGCCGAGGAAGTACTCGAGCGGAAGGCTCTCTGGCTCATTCCCAACGATTACGTCACAGCCAACAGCGCCTTGAGTCACGGCGAGCCGTTGATGATCCACGCACCCAAGGCAGGCATTACCAGATGGTATCTGGAACAAGCGGCTGCCCTTGGCCAAGACTCTGGGGAAGCCCAGCAGGCCCTGCAGCCGGCGACCGGGAACAAGAGCTCGTTGCTCTCACGGTCCTGGCGCGGCTTCGGATTTGCTCCGAAAGCACGATGACAGCCTGCGACGTTGGCCATCTTGAACGAGCCTCTACTTGCTAGGGAGGATCCTGTGCAGACTGCGACAGAGTTGAAGACCAAGCATCCCAGCGGCAACTACCAAGAGACCCAGGCACGAATCCACGCCAGTGTCATTGACCTCCTCGATCTGTCGACGGTCAGCTCTATGACTCAGGAGGAATTGAGTGATGAGCTCAGCAACCTGATCGAATCCATCGTCCAGGAGGAAAAACTTCCGCTCAATCTCCGCGAGCGTGCCCAGCTCACTCAAGATATCATGCACGAGGTCTTGGGACTCGGTCCCCTTGAACCACTGCTGGCCGACTCCACGATTAATGATATCCTGGTGAACAGTCATAAGCAAATCTTCGTCGAGCGATCCGGCAAGCTTGAGCCCTCAACGGCGCGGTTCCGTGACGAGACTCACCTGCGAAAGATCATCGATAAAATCGTCTCGCGAGTAGGACGCCGTGTTGACGAGTCATCGCCCATGGTGGATGCCCGTCTTGTCGACGGGTCACGCGTCAACGCCATCGTGCCCCCGCTGGCAATCGACGGCGCCTGTTTGTGCATTCGGAAGTTCAGCAAAGAGCCCCTCCAGGTCGCCGATCTCATAGAGAAACGGTCGCTGACCCCCGAGATAGCCGACCTGCTCGGTGGTGCCGTCGTGGCCCGCCAAAACATACTCGTGTCTGGAGGGACCGGCACAGGCAAGACCACAATCCTGAATATCGTTTCAGGTTTCATCCCCGCCACGGAGCGGATCGTGACTATCGAAGACGCGGCAGAGCTCCAACTCCGGCAGGAGCACGTGGTTCGTCTAGAAACCCGACCGGCCAATATCGAAGGGAGAGGCGAGATCACGCAGCGGGACCTCGTGCGCAACGCCCTCCGCATGCGCCCTGACCGCATCATCATGGGTGAGGTGCGAGGCGCTGAGACCCTGGACATGCTCCAGGCCATGAATACGGGCCACGATGGATCCTTGACGACTATTCACGCGAACTCGCCCCGTGATGCGCTCACTCGAGTGGAAACCATGGTGTCCATGGCGGGGTTAGAGCTGCCGACCAAAGCGCTCCGTTATTACATGTCGTCCGCACTCAACCTCATTATCCAACTGGCGCGCCTGTCCGACGGTTCGAGGAGGGTTGTAAGCCTGCAGGAGATGACGGGCATGGAGGGCGACGTTATTACGCTTCAGGAGGTGTTCGTCTTTGAGCAGAC
>JBHICF010000320.1:0-2597 GCA_046759485.1 Nitrospiraceae bacterium | reverse complement strand
CTGCTATGGTACAGGAAAACGCACTTCCAACTCACCTCGCGCCGGTGGAAAGTCTCCGCGTGCAACCACCTTGCCATTCCTAAATACCAAATAGCTTTCCCAGCCGTAGAAAAATAAGAGACGCGCCACCTTGGCAGTTGCCTGAGGACTTGCCCCATAAAAGGATGAGACGACGCTGCTGGCACGCTCTGGGTGGGGACAGGTCACCAGCAGCGCCAGGTCGGATCCCGCATAGCGACGACCCTTGATCGTCACTGAGTCAGCTCCTAGCGTCACTCGGTTCCCACACCCACTCACCGCCCAGCCCGCTGCAAGGTTCTGCGCGGGGCCGCCCAAGACCAGGACTGACCCGGGTGCCTTGAAGGCTTCGGCATCGCTCACTTCGACTGTCTGGGGTTTGCGAGTTGACCCCGAGCTCCTTCGTTCTCCCGCTAGGCGCGCCGCGATGTGTTTGTACGGGGACTGCGGATCGGCGATCACACCAGGGAGCGCTACTGACCGTGCCCGATCCGTGACGAACAGATTCAGCATGGGTGGGAGGTCCACTCTGGCCAACCGCCGGAAGATCTCGAAGTCAGGGTCAATCGCGAGGCTGGTCGGCCTGTTCGGAACTGTGATCGCGAACGTCTGGCCAGGAGCGTCCAGGCTCACGGTTGTCTTATGCACCTCTGCTTCGCCCATCGTGACCCTGACAGGCAGACGAAGCTGATAGGGCGTGCCCTCCTGAGTCACCCGGCCAGTGACCACATAGGCACGTTCACCGCCAGTTGCCGCCGGGGACTTCTTGAGGCGGTACGTCGCTGCAATTCGCAGATCAGGCGCGCCAGGCTGCTCCACCCACTGCGTGAAAAACCACTTGAGATCTTGCCCGCTGCTGTCTTCGAAGACGGCTCTCAGATCGGCCCATTCGGCATACCGGTCGGCGTACCTTGCCACCAAGCTTCGAAGCCCGGTCCAGAACGCGCGATCTCCAATTTCACGCCGCAACATGTGGAACACCATTGCTGACTTCTGGTAGCCGATCGCATTATCCAACTGGTCCCTCTTAGACTGGAACGCGACGACGGGATAATCCTCCTCTGGGCGCACGTACACCGCATACCCGATTAACATCATACGGCGCTCTTTTCGGGCTGCCTCGAGCTTGCCCGTCAGTTCATGAAAGTAATAGTTGGCCAGATAGGTCGTCAGTCCTTCCACCCAGTTGCCCTGCTCTTGATCGTTGAGCACGAGGCTGCCGATCCAGGAATGGACAATCTCGTGACCGAGGGAATAGGGCTGGACGTACCGCCGCTTAATCGTTCCACTCCCCAGCAGTGTGAACGAGGGGATGCCGAGGCCGCTGGGGAAGAAATTCTCGACCACTGCGAACTTGGGGAATGGATACGGTCCCAGCAGCCCCGAGTAGGCTTTCAAATACCGAGTTGCAGCGTCCAAGTACTCATCAGCCAGGTGCGCGTCCTCCTTGAACAGGTAGGTGAGGACCTCGACGTCCTCCCAGGTTCGCCGCGCGATTTGAAACCGATTGGCGGCCAGTGTGAGCGCTTCGGTCCTTGCTTCCACATCCCACTGGACGGTGAGGAACCCTCGCTGCGCGCTCCGGGAAACTTCCTTCCCATGGGTCACGGCCTCCCAGCCTTCCGGAGTCGTTACGCGCACCTGAAATCTCGGCCGGGAGATCGGCAGGCTCGGGTACCAATAGGATTCCCCGCTCAGGTAGACGCCTTCTGCCCCGATATGTCCCGCTGTCTCGCTGGGGCGAACGAATCGGAGATGGCGACTGGCCCGGGGCGGGTCATCGATGTTGCCTTCATAGGCCAACTCCAGCACGAACACCTCACCGCGCATTCTCGCTCGTTTCAACTTCACCGTGATCTGTCGCGGGGCGGCTTCTTGGCGACCGCGTTTGGGCTCAAGCGTAAATGGAAGGGGACGAGTGGAATCCCCGATCACTTCGTGAACTCGACGGACGTGAAGACCGGGGTGGAGCGAAAAAGTGAGCTGCTGAATGTTGAAGAACAGCACCTGGACTGTGATCTGATCCTTTGCAACGAGGCGGTGCTGGTCAGGATCTAACCTAATAGCCAACTCGTGAGCCAGGACCTCAACTTCAGGCATAGGACGCGAAGCGCGTGCGTCGCTGCAGAACGCTTGATCGATCCCAAATGGGAAGGTTGGCAGAACGGCCAGAAGCAGGGAGAGGAGAAAGACTCGAGTTACGTCATTGGTGCGCCTTCGCAAGGAGCCCGCCCGTGCCGAAGAATCAGTCAGCTGCATCTACGTCTGCTCAAACAAGGCGTCGACGAACTCCTCAACTCGAAAGTCCTGCAGATCCTCAGGGTCCTCGCCGACGCCGATCAACCGGACTGGGATTTTCAATTCTTCCGCGATCGCCACGACGATGCCGCCACGAGCGGTGCCATCCAGCTTCGTCAGGGCGATCCCGGTCACGCCAATGGCGTCATGGAACTGTCTGGCCTGCGCGAGTGCGTTCTGCCCGACACTTGCGTCCAGCACCAGGAGCACCTCGTGGGGCGCGCCCGGGAGCTCCCGCCCGAGCACACGCTTGATCTTTCGGAGTTCATCCATGAGATTGG
>JBHICF010000319.1:0-2606 GCA_046759485.1 Nitrospiraceae bacterium | reverse complement strand
GCAATCTCAAGGAGCGATTGTAACTCCAGTGCCTGGATGAGGTCTGTATTGAATACCTTCCCGCGGTCCTGTAGCACGACCCGTGCTGCACGAGATTTCAGCTCTCGGACTCGTTTGAGCGCTTCAGTCATCGAGGGTTGTGTCCGGAAGATGCCCAAATTCACACTCATGATCTTCCCAAGTTCATCGCGGATCTGCCATGCCCGTTCCCGTCCCGTGTTTTTTAACAAGCGTTGGACGCGGACTTCTTCGGTCTTAAGAACATGATCCCTCAGGGCTCGCGGAGCAACTCCACTGGCGTATTCCCCCGCGCGGCGACCGGCACGGCGCCCGAAGACGATCGTCTCGAGCAGAGAGTTGCCACCCAACCGATTCGCCCCATGCACACTTACACAGGCGCATTCCCCCGCTGCATAGAGTCCTGTGGTCTCTGTCTCCCCCCATTGGTTGGTTCGCACCCCGCCCATCTGATAATGGGCACCAGGTCGAACAGGGATTGGTGACTCAACTGGGTCAACGCCGGCAAACTCCATAGCCAGCTGTCGAATTTGTGGGAGTCGCTCGAGGATTCGTCCACGACCCAAATGTCGGAGGTCGAGCAAGACACAGTCATCGACTCCGCGCCCCTCCGCAATTTCCTGGCCGATCGCAAGTGAGACCGTGGACCGCGTTGCGAGCTCCATTTGCTCCGGCGCGTACCGTTTCAGAAAACGCTCCCCGAGGGTATTGAGCAGGTAGCCACCTTCGCCTCGCGCACCTTCTGTGATGAGAATGCCCGTATCTTTCAATGTGGTGGGATGAAACTGCACGAATTCCATATCTTGCAGCGGCGCGCCCGCGCGATAAGCAAGGGCCATCCCATCCCCGGTATTGATCACGGCATTGGTGCTCGTCAGAAACACCCGGCCGCTGCCGCCCGTCGCCAGAATGACCGCCTTCGCCACAATGGTGGAAAGCCCGCCTCGGAGCAGGTCCCAGGCCACGACTCCCTTACATGCGCCGTCCTCAACGATGAGCGCTGTCACATACCACTCTTCATAGACAAAGATCTGTCTCTTGAGGAGCTGTTCGTACATCGCGTGTAGGAGAGCGTGGCCAGTGCGGTCAGCCGCATAGCAAGTTCTGGGGAAGCCAGCCCCTCCGAACGGGCGCTGTGCGATCCGCCCATGCTCATCCCGGCTGAAAATCACCCCCATACGCTCCAGGTCAACGATATCGTCTGGGCCCTCACGACACATGGCTTCGATTGCGTCCTGATCACCAAGGTACAGTCCTCCCTTGGTGGTGTCGAAAGCGTGCGCCTCCCAAGAATCATTTTCTCCCAGCGCGGCATTGATCCCACCCTGGGCGGCGACCGAGTGGCTCCGGACGGGATGTACTTTCGAGAGGATTGCAACGCTCAGATGCGAGGGGACAGCCAGAGCCGCCCGCATGCCAGCCAAGCCGGCTCCGACAATGAGGACATCGTGCAGTTTCATGCTATTGCGTATCTTTAACCAACCGGATCTGGTGAAGCAAGTCCGATCCGCCACGTCGAGCCGTGCGCCTCTGCCTGGCTCCCCTTTCGTTGCTTGGCAAATCGACGTCGAACATGATAATCTGCTTTGATGTCTGTTGCCGCGATCCGTCCGCTGCCCTTATATCATCATTCCATCCACAGGGGCCTTGAGTAGACAGCCGAACCGACCAATCGGCACAGCTGACACGCACCGCGTTGAGTCTCCTGGGGTGGTGCGGCCTGCCCATCGGCCGCCATCCCAACGCTTGGCACCCGTCGCAGTGCACTATTTCGACGGAGTTCATGGCCACGATGAAGCCTTCAGATCTTCTCAGCTCTACTGATTCCTTCGTCTCTCGCCACATCGGCCCCACCGACGCCGATATCCAGGAGATGCTGGCGACACTGGGGGTCCCTTCACTCGACGGGTTGATCGAGGCGACCATCCCGGGAGACATCCGAGTGCGCGCCCCTATGAGACTTGGCAGCCAGCAAGGAGAATATGAAACGTTGCTGAAGCTCCGCGCCTTGGCGCAGAACAATCAGGTTTTCAAATCCTTCATCGGCATGGGATATCACGACTGCATCACCCCACCGGTGATCCTAAGAAATATTTTCGAGAACCCGGGGTGGTATACACAGTACACGCCCTACCAGGCGGAGATTGCTCAGGGACGCCTCGAGGCCCTGCTCAACTTTCAGACCATGGTGGCGGACCTGACGGCCCTTCCGCTCGCGAATGCGTCGCTCTTGGACGAAGCGACTGCCGCTGCTGAAGCCATGGCGATGTGCTTGAGCATCGCGCGACGGAGCTCTGGTGGAGAGAAAAGGGCGTTCTTTGTGGCTGAGGATTGCCATCCCCAGACGATCGCGGTTCTCCAGACACGGGCTCATCCCTTAGGCGTGACTCTGCACATTGGTCGACCTGAGCGGGGTGGGTTCAAAGGCCAAGGCTTTTTTGGCATCCTCCTGCAATTTCCCACAACCGACGGATATGTCCGAGACTACCAGGAGGTCATCGCGCAAGCCCACGCATCGGGAGCCTTGGTGGTGGTGGCTACCGATTTGCTCGCGCTCACGCTGCTTCGCCCTCCCGGTGAGTTCGGCG
>JBHICF010000318.1:0-2613 GCA_046759485.1 Nitrospiraceae bacterium | reverse complement strand
ACGAACCTGGTTACTCCTTAGGTGGCAAAGATTCTTCCGAAGGAGGGCTACATAAATGAGTAACAAGGTGATCAAGACGGAAGAGGAGTGGCGAAAAGAGCTCACTCCAGAACAGTTCCACGTTTCTCGAAAAAAGGGAACAGAAAGACCGGGCTCGGGCGAATATAATAAATGTGAGGATGAAGGGATCTACCAATGTGTCGGCTGTGAGAATGACTTGTTCAGCTCAGAGACGAAGTTCGAATCTGGCACAGGGTGGCCGAGTTTCTGGGCCCCCCACACACCAGAGAGCGTAACGACCGAATCCGATAACAGCATGGGGATGCGACGGATCGAGGTTCTCTGCAGCAAGTGTGACGCCCACCTGGGCCATGTCTTCGACGACGGGCCCAAGCCCACAAACAAGCGATACTGTATCAACTCCGTTGCCCTGAACCTCGACAGAAAAAAGTGAGAGAGACAGCCGCTTCAGCGTGACCGCTTGAGCCAGACAGTGTCAGGTGGGAGGAAGGGGTATAGTTCGAGGGTGTATTGAAAGCTCTCTCGATAGGCAACCGGATCGAAGCCCTGTGATACGGCTATCTGGTGGATCTCGTGCGGTGTAGGGCGTTTAGCAGCCAGGCTATGGAAGGCGTAGGCCTGCGCTAGAATGTGCAGGAGCGTGACAGCAATGAGCAGAATTCTATCTGTGCGCTTCATAGTCCCTTCCGGGTAACGAGGTCGACGTTCCGACCTTCGTCCTCATCCTAAACTGCACAACGACAATTCAAAATCCCATATTCCTCGGTATCTGTCAAGCTCGGGTAATTGACCTCCGTGGCTTGTAAACATCAGAACTCTCTTCGAAGAAAATTCAACTGCGTACGATCCACCAGGATCCACCCGACTGGTTTTTTGTGTTTGTCTACTACCCTGGCCCACCATTCTGTTTCAGGTGATTTGTCTAGGCCGTCGAAGCCGTCTTCCAGGAACACTTCGCATATCTTTCCTTTTACTCTCACTGTACCGTAACCCTCTGCCCTATACTGCAGGTACTCGACCGTATCACCAGGGTTTATTTCGACAGTTCCTCCTTTGCACCAGAAATCTTTTACCTTCCTGTTTGCAGTTAATATCACAGACTTTTTTGTAATCAGCTTCGATTTATCAAAAACTACACGCCAGCCTTTCTTATACTTAATAGTCAGTGTAGGAGACTTGAGGGACGCTTCTCTATGCAAGATGAGCGCATCGTTCTTCGCCGCAAATACGGGTATCCCCTCTCCCGGCCAAGACTCCGTTTCGAAGTCGGCCCCATAAGCGAGTGTACCGAAAAATAATACTGCCACCGTAAATAGGATCTTCATTTTCAAGAAGGAACCCCCAGGATCTGCTAGTCCCGAGAGGATTGCAAGGCTTGTGCCGGAGCAGTGATGCGGGTATGCTCATTTACCTCTGGGGAGGTGAGGCAGTTGAGTGGCTCGGCCGTCGATGAACTGAATAAAGCGATTGACAGCGGTTCGGTCGTCCTATTTCTGGGGGGGACCGACGCAGGAAAAACTACGCTCATCCGTAGCCTTCATGAGCGGTTGGGGGGACAGATCGTTGATGGGGATGTCGGGCAATCGTGGATCGGACCTCCGGGCGTTGTCTCACTGGGGACGCCAGAGAGAATCGAGGCCGGCTACTTCGTGGGAGACGTCTCACCGCGCGGGAGTCTTCTACAGGTGACGACGGGCATCTCGCTTATGGCCAGGCGGGCAAAACGACCATGTCTCATCGACACAGACGGCTACATCGGCGACGGGGCGGCCCTGGCCTACAAAACCGAGCTGATTAACCTTGTTCAGCCCGATCTGCTCGTGCTCATGCAGCGCCGTGATGAGCTAGACTACTACAAGCTATTCGCCCGCAAGGGGATCGCGCTAATCGAACTGCATGTAGATCACCAAGCGGGAAAGACCCGGGAGGAACGCATGCGGACCCGTGAGCGGGCGTTTCGCGACTATTTCCAGTCGGCCCAACGCCAACGTTGGCCACTCAGTGAAGTCCGCTTCGAACGCGGGCTATTAGGCCGAGGGGAACCCCTGGACGCGCAAATGCTCTCGATCATCTTGGGTCGTGAAGTCAAGGGGGCCTGGAAGGCAGGCAGTGAGGCCTGTTTCGTTCTCGACGGGTACCCACACAGCCTCGGCACGGCGAAGCGTTCGCTAAATGTGGATTCTGTCCACCTTTACCACTGGAGCGACTTGAGGAACTTGCTGGTAGGGTGTTCGCACGAGGGAGAGTACACTGGGATCGGCATCTTGAAAGACCTCACGTCCCAGGAAATAGAAATCTTGACGCCGGGTGAACGAGGCAATGTGCTCCAGCTGGGGTCATTGCGAGTAAGTGACGATGGCTCCCATGAGCAAGTCCGCCTTTTCCTACGGACCGCCACGTCATAACAATTGTTGGATTGTGAGACCTGACCCCCACCATACGCACAACTCCCTTATTTCGAATATCTTGGGGACTACTCAACATCCGAATCCATTTCTGCAACAAAGTTTGTCATTTCTTCAACATGGTGCTTCAGCCTTTCCACCACAGGAGCATTCGCTGCTCTGTCGAGCCAGAACAAATTGAGCGCTG
>JBHICF010000317.1:0-2618 GCA_046759485.1 Nitrospiraceae bacterium | reverse complement strand
AGATCTCCCGGAGGGTAACCTCCCTAAAGGCCACTCGTAGACCACGAGTTTGATAGGCTGGATGTGGAAGCGCTGTAAAGCGTGAAGCTAACCAGTACTAATCGGCCGTGCGGCTTAACATCACAATGCTCCTGATAGACATGGTCTCATTTTCAGTACTGAGAGATGAGGACTGAGGACTGAGAGGGGTTGACCAGAAACCCCAGTCCACAGTACTCGCACCTCAGTCCTGAGGAAAGATTCCCGGTGGTCATGCCGGAGGGGTCACACCCGTTCCCATCCCGAACACGGTAGTTAAGCCCTCCAGGGCCCATGATACTGCAGCCGCGAGGCTGTGGGAAAGTAGGACGCTGCCGGGTTAATTTCAAAAGGGTCTGCTGGATTACCAGCAGACCCTTTTTTCATTTCTCCGGCAGCGCCGGCTACTTTCACATGGAAAGCACTGGAGGTATTGGATCTCCGCTGCGATGTGATCGAACGCAGCGGCTCACACGAAGTGTGGTATGGACCTCTGCCGGGTTAATTTCAAAAGGCCGCTGACTTTGTAGTCAGCGGGCTTTTTCTTTCTGTGCCCATCACCAAGGGCGAACAACCTGGGTGGTCGCCTGTGCTCGCGGAACGCGCACGCCTGCCAATTGTACACCACGGGTGGAGAACGGCGTCCTCATTCGACGCGCGCAGTTCAGCGACCACCCAGGCCGTCCGCCTGTATTGAGATGACGCAAACCAAAGGAACCCCTCTGCCCGCAAGGCGGCGAGCTTCATAGGCCCGCCGGTAGCTATGGGGGGAAGGAGGAAAAGAAGAAGAATAGTAACGGCTCGGTTACTGCGCGCACCCATGGTCCAAAATCCTGGATGGCAGCCGGAACATCGACGTACAGATTTTTCGAGGTGTTTGGCGTATCCTTCAGCAGGGTCAAAAGGAAATGATTCTTGATGATGCGAATTGCTTTTTGAGGGGTGCTTTTCATATTATGCTTGGATTGCTTGCCTTGATCATGACCAAATATGAAGCGCTCCAGAATATTCTAGCTAAACGCGAGAGGGGGAGGATGCTTCCTTCCGTCTTGCTTATAGTTTCCATTGGGCTGGTTGGACTCATTGGGCCAGTGGCCGCTGAAACACCACCGCCCATCGAGGAGGAAGATCCGTGTCAATTGTCGGACTATGATCATCTGGAACGTCCTGATCCTAAAGGGACTCCCACTCGCGTATCGGTGGGAATCTATGTCCTTGATATAGAAAAGGTTGATGACACGACCCAATCGTTTTCGACTGATTTCCAGCTGCAGGTTATGTGGAAGGATCCTCGGCTGGCCAATCCAGCCATTGAACATGACGTTGGTTCCTGTCAGCATGAATGGAGTGAGGTGTGGAACCCGGGCATTGAATTAGTCGATCGACGAGGTCTCGAGAGGCAGTCTGAGGATGTCGTCGAGGTCGATTCCAAAGGACTGGTCACGTACGAACAACGATTCTTCGGGGAAATTGCGATCCCCATGGATTTAAGTAAATTTCCGTTTGATCGACAAAGCTTGCCCATTTCGGTCATGGCCCACGGATTTGGTAATTCGGAAATTATGTTTGAGTCGGACGATGATAAAATGGGTCGAGCGGAGTCCTTCTCCATTAACGATTGGGCCATTGATGACGGAGCAACCCGATTCAGCGACTTTTATTATGAACCAGCAAGAAGGGACTTCCCTCGATTTGATTTTATTCTTCAGGCTACGCGCCATGCGGAATACTACGTTTGGCAAGTGTTGGTCATTGTGGCAATTTTTGTTTGTATGACCTGGGCGGTATTCTGGCTCGATCCATCGGAGCTGGGGTCGCAGATCGGGCTCACACTCACAGCCACCTTGATACTCGTCGTCTATATGAACCGACTAGCGAGCGACCTTCCGCCGGTCCCTTACCTCACATCAGTGGATAAATTCATCATTGGTGCGTTGCTCTTCGCTTTCCTGGCCTTTGTCGAAGTAGTGGTCTCGTGTACCCTTTTTAAGAAAGGCCGTGCTGACCTGGCGTACCGCCTTGACCGCCAGAGCAGAGTCATTTTCCCAACGGCCTTCCTGATCTTTCTCATTTTCCAGTTTGCTGTCTAAGGAGCTAAGGCAATGAATAAGAAGACGCTGTGCGTGGGGGCATGTCCCAACGGGTCGATCTGACAAGGCTCACCCTCTGGTGCTGTTTGGTGGCCGCGTGGGCCGGCCTGGCAGGCTGCGCGGGTGTGGCCGAGGGTGTTACCACCGCGCTGATCAAGTCCGGTGGAGAAGGCGAGGAACGGCTGCAATGCGAGGTCGTCGGTCCGGCATTCGACGGAGTCGAAGCTGGCATGCGTCCCCAACCGGGGCAGGCCCTGGCCTTCGGAGATAAGCCGCGCGCCAAGAAGACCAAGGTCATGGTTGTGCACGGGATCGGGCCGGCGAAGCCAGCCTATTCAGCTCGATTGCAACGGAACCTGGCGAAGGCGCTTGGGCTGACGGTGCGAAACCGACGCTCGAAGCGCATCGACCTACGGCACCCAGCGTTCGAGGCGACCGACCTCGGCACGTTGACCATCTCACGTTACATGAACAAGGACGGCACGCAAGAGGTCTTGTTTTACGAATTGG
>JBHICF010000316.1:0-2635 GCA_046759485.1 Nitrospiraceae bacterium | reverse complement strand
CATCCGCCTCGCCTCGCGAGGGCCCCGCTCATGATCGTATCCAGCCAGATGAAGCACCCCATGGATCAACAGGGTCGCGACTTCGCGGTCGAGCGAGTGCTTGGCTGCGAGAGCTTGACGGGAAGCCGTGGGGAGCGCAATCACCACATCGCCCAAGAGCGAGGACTTGGGACCAGGCGCTTCTCGCATGGGAAAGGCGAGGACGTCGGTGGAACGATCGATCCCCCGATACTGCCGGTTGAGTCGTCGCATATAGCGATCACCGACGAGCATCAAGCTTAGATCAACGGAGGGGTTGCCGCACGCAGTGAGAATGCGCACAGCAACAGCACCAAGCGCCGTGCGGACCGGAGACCAGCGAGTGAGCCGGCACCGAATTCCTACCGACATCAGGATGGCTGGTGGCCTTCCCCGCCCGCCGGCCCCTCTCCCTGATTGCTACCTGGCTTCTTCCTGAAGCGCTGGCGGCTGGCTGGCCGTGGTGGTTTGTGAGGCTCGCGAAGGATGGACCGCAGGGATCCTCGACGGTCATAGGCTTTGATGATTTCCTGGACCAGGCGATGCCGGACCACATCTCGCTCATCGAAATACACAAATTGAATGCCTGGAATCTCCTTCAGGATCTCACGCACCTCGATCAATCCTGACACCCGATCCCGTGGGAGATCTACCTGTGTGATATCTCCGGTCACCACGGCCTTGGAATTGAAGCCTAACCGCGTCAGGAACATTTTCATCTGCTCGCCGGTCGCGTTCTGCGCCTCGTCCAGGATCACGAAGGAATCATTCAGGGTTCGACCACGCATGAATGCCAGCGGCGCGATTTCGATATCTCCTCGTTCGACAAGACGGTTCGCCCGCTCGACATCCATCATGTCATACAGCGCATCGTAGAGGGGGCGCAGGTAGGGATTGACCTTCGCGTACATATCGCCTGGCAAGTAACCGAGCTTCTCACCGGCCTCCACGGCCGGCCGGGCCAGGATGATCCGGCTGACCTCTTTTCTCGTGAGCGCCGCGACCGCCATGGCCATGGCCAGGTACGTTTTCCCGGTTCCCGCCGGTCCGATCCCGATCACGATATCAAACTTTTGAATCGCTTCGATATAGGTTTTCTGGTTCGCAGATTTTGGGGAAACAAATCGCTTTTTGGTGGCAATGGGGACGGTGCTGAGTAGGAGATCCTTCAGCGGGGCGTCTTGATTTCCGCGGGTGGCTTTGAGGGCGAACGCAACATCTTCGCTCCGAATTTCGAAGCCTTCTCGTGTCAACTCCGCCAATTGGGTCAAGACACGCTCGGCCTTCCGGACCGCGTCCGACGGGCCCTCCAGAGCAACCTCGTCCCCACGCGCCGACATCTGCACCCCAAGTTCCTCCTCCATCAGCTTCAGGTGCAGATCGTGATGGCCAAATAGATTGGCGGTATTCGTTCCCTCTCGCAGCTTAATCTTGCGCACGTTCTGTCTGTGCAAGTCCTCCTGAGCAGATAAATTACGTTACGATTGCATCATCCACGGGACGGGCCAGTCACACCGCACCTGAGTCGTCGGTGACTCTATTCGCCGGCCCCGGTCCATCGATCTATCAGCTCTACGAGGCATCAACTGTCTCTGTACCGGCATTCTAGCAGAGCGGCGCGACAGCGACAAGCCAGAGGAGGTGGACACTGCTTAGGCGGCGGGCTTAGGGACTGTGATGGTGAAATCCTGAAAACCAAACCCTTCGTGTCCATCATGGACTGTGACCCGTACGTTCTGAGGTCCTGACGCATGTGACGAGATGAGCCACTGGATGAGGCCTGTCTGCTCTTCGATCGTCATTCCCTCCGGCGCACTCTCCAGTTTGTACGTGAGCGGATCGCCATCGGGATCCGAAGCCTTCACCACATATTTGTACAGGCCAATGTCAAGGGGTGGTGGGGGGGAGGAGCTGATTGTTGGAGGTGAGTTGGCGATGATGAGCTCATTGGAATAGACCTTTTTGCCAGGGCCACTATCGTCGTGCGGCGTCACGGCCACTACAACGGTGTCGCCACGTTTGAATTTTGCCGTGTCGAACTCGGGATTTTCACCTTCCGCCTGCGGCTCGTTATTCCACCACCAATTGAACACGTATGTGATTTCGTCATTGTCCGCATCCTCGGCTTCGACCTTGGCCCTTATGGTTTGACCCACCCTCAGTACGTCGGGCTCTATCAACAGCCGATCCACCACAGGCGGGGTGTTACCGACCCGCACGGGCTCGGCCTTGAACCGCGGACCAGCGGTTGTCCAGTCTATCGGGGTCACCTCAACGCTCACCATGTCGCCGCGTTTGAGCATGCGCGGCTCCAACCTGGGTTGCGTTCCCCCCCGAATTGGTTTTCCATTTGCCAACCATTGATGTCGAAATTTCACCGGATCGCCATCCGGATCCATAGCCTCCACTCGCACCGAGATCGGCTCGTTCAAAGCGATTGGTTGAGGCTCGATGATGGCGATTTGGATAGTGGGTGGACGGTTACCAGCAACCCGGCGACCGTCTTTCGAGGATTCTGTCGACGTGGTCGGTTCCGACGAGCATCCGATGAGTACAAGGGAGAATAGGACGACAAGGGAAAGGCTCACCGACAGAGTGTTCCCTGCTCTGCCAATGC
>JBHICF010000315.1:0-2642 GCA_046759485.1 Nitrospiraceae bacterium | reverse complement strand
TGGAAAGGCTGATTGACTAGCAATGCACCCTGCATGGTGACCCGAGGTGAATGCAGAACTTGTCCTTGTTAGCGAGATCGGCACCTTCGGTTCCATGAAGGAGAGGTGCCACTATGAAGTACATTACGACCACAACAATCCTGCTCGCACTGGCACTCTTCCTTTGGCCGCCGGCCCTCACGCTTGCCTCCACTGAGACCGTCAGAGAAGGAAATCACACGATCCTGTGGCCCAGCAGAGTGAAATGTGTGTTCGCTGCGTGGCTCTATGGTGGATCGGACCCCAAGGAATTTTCCTACAAGCCAGTCCGCATTGAGCCGGCTGAGTGCACCTTCACCGCCTACATCAGGGGCAAGTCCCTCATCCTCGAGCAGCGCCGACTCCGTGTCGAGATCCCAATGCCTGAGAAGGCAGGCTGGCAACGATTCCATTATTTCTGGGGCTCGACGCATGCGATGATCGAGCGTCGCCAGCTGCCGGTTCGGCTTGGACCTGTTGCGGAGTACTGATGGACAGGGTAACATCGGCTTTGAATGGATCCTGTTCCGATCGGTGGTATCCCTCCCTCTGAAGAGAGGCCCCGCATTGCGTGGCGCCTCTTGCGCACCATCATCATCCTACCAGGGACCGCGTTGGTTCTGATTCCAGCCATCATTCTGTGGACTACTGCCGACAGCAGCCAGGCTGGCGCGCTCGCGATGTTATCCCAACCCCAGTTTTGGCTCGCCCTTGCCATAGGAGGTACGGGCCTCTTCTTCGCTGTGTGGACCGTCACGCTCTTTGTGACTCGTGGAGACGGTACTCCCGCACCCTGGGATCCGCCCCAGAAGCTGGTGATCCGCGGGCCGTATCGGCATGTCCGTAACCCGATGATCTCCAGCGTCTTGTTGCTGCTTTTGGCCGAGGCGCTGCTCTTGCAATCCTGGCCCCTGGCGACTTGGATGCTCGTGTTCTTTACTGTGAACTCGATCTACTTTCCTCTGAGCGAGGAGAAGGGGTTGGAGCGGCGATTTGGAGAGGAGTACCGAATTTATAAAGCCAACGTC
The DNA here is from genome assembly GCA_046759485.1 of Nitrospiraceae bacterium. Taxonomy (GTDB): domain Bacteria; phylum Nitrospirota; class Nitrospiria; order Nitrospirales; family Nitrospiraceae; genus JBHICF01. The sequence continues at coordinate 1,596 of JBHICF010000315.1, read as the reverse complement.
CCCCGCTGGGTTCCGAGACTGCGACCCTGGCGGGGGCCGTAGGATTGTTCTTCTAGAAGGCTATCATTAGACCGCGCTGACGCTCAATAACAGGATTTCGCCCTTCATACCTGGATGAATCGAGCACCGGAATTCGTATCGGCCCGGCGTCTCGATGGTGAACCGGATGTTAACTTCCTTGTTCGAGTCCAGGAACACCCCTTCGATGCCGCGGCCGTAGGAGGTCACCCCATCATGCTCCACCCTGGTTGGCCCGCGCTCCAAGACTCGGGAACTGAAATTGTGACGGATTTGGTCTTCATTCCGGATGGTGATCCGGGTGGGCACCATCAGCTGAAGCGGAGCCTGATTGGCGATAAAGGATGAATTCCTGATCGTCACTTCCACAGTCTGCTCGGGTTGCGCGTCCGAGTGCACCAGCGATAGGCAGACAAGTCCCGCGATCAGGGCCAGCCAAAACGCTGACTGACGGCATTTCGAGGTGATCTGAGTCCATATCATGTCATGGCTCCTTTGTGTCTCTTGACGACTCGTGGTTGCGGGCTCACCTGTCAGACTTGGCGAGATTCCACCTCACCTAATCAGAAGCACCGAGCACTTGGCTTGGTGAAGGACGGCGTGCGAGACGCTTCCAATGAAGAACCGACTGATCGCGCCACGGCTGTGGGATCGCATGGCGATCAGGTCAGCGTTGACGGCTGAAGCCTTCTCGAGGATTGCGACAGAAGGCAATCCCACCACCGCGATGCTTTTCGTTGAATACCCCAGCTTCGAGAGGCGTGCGGCGACCTCGTTCGCACACTTCTCGCCCTGGACCACTAGCTCCTTCCGGAACTCCTCAGGCATGAAGATCCCAACCCGCCGAACCGGCTCCATGAAGGGGACCACATGCAGCACGGTGACCGTAACCGTTTGGCGGAGTGGCTTCTTGGCGAAAAACGCAACGACCGCCTCTGCGTCCTCAGGACTGTCCACCGGAGTGAGAACGTGCTGCAGTTGAGGCAGAGGCGCTTTGACGACCCAGGTTGCACAGGTCGCATGCGCCGTGATTCGGTGGGAGACGCTTCCAAGCGCCCACTCCTGTATCTGCCCGAGGCCACGTGACCCAAGCACAATAAGGTCGGCTTTCATCGCGTCTGCTTGTGAAAGGATCACCTCTGCCGGAGACCCGGTTTCGAGCCGCGCGGACACCGAGGGGAGGTTGGCCGGCAGCAGGGCGCGAAGACGATCCAGGGTCTGCTGACCCTCTTCTTTCATGGCTTGCTCGATCGCTACGGAAAATTCTTTGTGCATTCCCGGTGTCGTGGCCGGGTAAGCCAGGCGTGGAACCTGCACGGTGTGGAGGACGATGAGCTCATCGGGGTAGGTGAGATGTTGGCATGCGCGGGCTGCCTCCTGAGAAACTTCTGAACCGTCAACCGCCAAAAGCACTCTCATGTCTCGTTCTCCATCTTGTTAATCATCTTCCTCTGTGGGAAGCGGGAAGGAAATAATGATCCCCCCCATCACATCGCCGAGCTTCAGATTGCGCTTTGAACTGAGAATATGTCCGTTGTGACAGATCACGCAGGCTTTGGAGACGGCCTTGTCCGCATA
>JBHICF010000314.1:0-2655 GCA_046759485.1 Nitrospiraceae bacterium | reverse complement strand
TTTTGCACCAACGTTTTATCAACGTACGTGGAACAAGGAGATAGTGCCTCCGCCCTCACTTACACAGGAGAGGTAGAGTCCATCGGATCTCAATAGTAATGCAAACTTTGCACTAGGTCCGTAAACCGGTACAGGAGAGCAATCAAATAAAACACCTTTTTGCAAGTGTCTGTGCACAGATTTTTGCACACGCTTTTCCACAGAGTAGCCTAGCCCCGATGTTCTAGGCCAGGCCCCCTGCAGCGGCGGCCTACTCCGACCAGATCTGGCCTAAAGACAGCCATGCAATAAAAAGTACTTGCTTTCGGTCGGGCTCCATACTAACTAAAGTGAAGGCAAGAAAGGACATCCTTCAGCAGGAGAACACCCGGTGCGCGGCGGTCGGCGAATCTTGATGGTAGATAACGATCCAGTGATTCTCGAGGCCGTAGCCGATATGCTTTCGGCCAAGGATTACCAGGTCACCAAGGCCCGGGATGGCCTCGAGGCACTGGAGCGATTTCGAGACGGTCAGTATGATGTCGCCATTATTGACATCGTGCTTCCAAAAATCGATGGCCATGACCTCTGTCGTCTGATCCGGCAAGAGGAGAGGGGGCGTCTGCTGCCGATCATTGCATTCACGGCGTTGGCCCCCCAGGATGTCGCCAAGCTGCCGGGCTTGAGCGCAGACGCATATGTAGCCAAAGGACCGCTCACGGTAATTGTCCCTAACATCTTAGACGCCATCAAATCGATGTTGACCCGCTCCCCTCGGCGCCTGAAGGAGCAAAGAATCTTTGGCTATGAGGGGTTCCGTCCACGCCAAATAGTCAGCGAACTCTTTCAAGCGAAGCAATACTACCAACGTCTCCTGCATTCCATCGCCGAGGTCGTTATCGAGCTCGATGCCCACGCAAGGATCATCTCGGCAAACCTCGAGGCCTTGCGGCTGCTCGGTCGACCCGAGGCAGAGGTGACAGGCCTGCCCTTCTCCGAACTACTCGCCCCCCGGGACCGGGCTGCCTTTCAAGCCTTTCTCGCACAGCTGTCGGAAGACCCCTCGGGGACACCGGCAGCGAGCGAGTTGACGCTCCCGGGCACACGGCATCGCCTGCGATGCCGCCCGGTCCTGGATAACAGACAAATTGAGGCCTTTCTCGTGACCGCGGCCCCCTGACGGCCCCGCGCGGAGTCTCCCCACACTTTAGTAAGCAAATCTTGCCCTTTTTCCTGTTTCATCATGAAGCAGTAAGAGATGTGTTCCAATGTGTTCTAATAGTTTACAAACGCCTACGCTCAAGATCCTTATTGTTTTCGGGCACATCCATATATCTGTGCTTTTCGGTGTCAGGGAACTTTACACTTTCGGTCAGTACGCGAGTTCTTTTTAACTTTAATCCTGTGTGTCTCTGCGGGAGGCGAGGAAGAGCAAAAAACCTAGTCCTTGGTACAAGTTACACCAAGACCGTCTCCGCCAGTCCTTGCACCCTAGCATTGAGTGGCACGCGTGTTGCTTTAGCTTTAAATGACAGTGCTTCTCGCATCAGCCAAAATCGCCCATAGCATCGGCCAAGGTCGTCCAACACCAGCTGATTAGGTTGCACCCCCGATTCGAAAGAGGTACGCCCTTGCAAGCGAAAGATAGTGTCTTGATCGTCGATGATACTCGCCTAGTCCGGGAGGTCTACCGGGCTTTCCTCGAACTGGAGGGCCTCTCCGTGGTGGAAGCCAGCAACGGAGCCGAGGCCCTCATTTGGTGTCTGCGGGAGACTGCAGATATAATCCTTCTGGATCTAGAGATGCCCGTCCTGGACGGTTGGAGCTTCCTCGAGTACCGGCTGCGACAGCCAAAGATTCGACAGATCCCCGTCCTCTTGGTGACCAGCGAGGCCGACACCGCTGTACTTCGCGAAAGACTCCGCAGCTTCGGGGTGGACCGGATGCTCCAGAAACCGGTCCTTCGGGACGACCTTATCAGTGCCGTGCGAGAGATGCTCTCGAGACCTGAAATCCCGGTCGTCCCGTCCCCAGAGGAGGCGCCCGAAGATGCCAAGCGGAGGGACCCCCGGGTCAACTTTACTATTCCGATTCGTGTCCGCATGCGTTCCTCCCGAGACACGTCGGGGAGGCTCCGCGATCTTAGTGCCGGGGGCCTCGGTGTCTATCTCCCTCGTCGACTCAGCGAGGGGGAGACGGTCACGATTACCTTCGACATCGAGGGACGCTCACTGGCCTTGGCGGGGTTGGTGCAGTGGGCCGGAGAGAACTTCACGATCGGGGGTTACCGTCACGGAATCCGTTTCACCGACAAGCAAGAAGATTCATTCCCCTTAAACGCCTACTCATTCTTTCGCGAGCACTCGGAAGCCCTTAATTAACTTAAACTAGCCCGCATTATTCACGAAGACACTCCGTTTGTGAATAATGCGCCTGCAGGTGCGGGCTCGGCCGCACCGCCAGGTTTCGACAGGCCGCTCCCGCGGCCCTGTCCTTCGACAGGCTCAGGATCCCGAGCAAAGTCGAGGGACTCAAGGCTAGCCCTGAGCGAGGCCCCGCAAGCGCGGGGCGGAGTCGAAGCCCGGAGGGCAGATTATTCACTTCTATGTGAATAATCCGGGCTAGTCCCTCCCAAAGAACCCCTCCTTCGCGCCGCATCCTTCTTCTCCCCTCAGA
>JBHICF010000313.1:0-2657 GCA_046759485.1 Nitrospiraceae bacterium | reverse complement strand
CGGGCACTGACAGGGGATCATACACCACCCGTACCGGGAACCTCCCCATGAGCTGCCTCTCCATACCGGACGCCACGAAATCGTCGGTCAGGAGGTAGTCTTTCCAATCCCCTTCCAGGCCGTGTGCGGCCATCCGTTTTTTCACTATGGGTTCGAGGTTCTCGTACACCCCTCCGACAATGAAGAGGACGTGTTTGGTCGAAAGGGAGATTCTTTCCTTTCCCAGCTCAATGGTATTTTCCGCGCCCTCCACGAGCTTCAGGAGTCCCTTCTGCACGCCTTTTCCCGAGACGTCTCTCTGCACCACCACCTCGGTGGCAACCTTGTCAATCTCATCCAAATAGACGATCCCCATTTGCGCAACGTGCGGGTTTCCCCCAGCCGAGATCAAGAGGTCAACCAGTATGTCACTCGCGTTCTGGCCCACGTAGCCGACTTCACTGAATTTCGTCAGGTCCTCTACGACGAACGGAACCCCGACCAGCCGGGAAGCGATTTCACCGGTGTAGGTTTTGCCGCAGCCCGTAGGGCCTACAACCAGGATATTCGCCTTTGGCGTTTTCGTATGGCGCAGTGCCGCGTCGATATCCTTCCCGTTTTCCCCTATGGCCTGCTTCAGCGCGCCCCCCAGCCGCTTGTAGTGAAACGCTATTGCCGTCGAGATAACCTTTTTTCCCCGTTCCTGTCCAATGACAAACCGATCCATGAACGTCTTGACATCGGAGGGCGTCTTGTCAAATTCGATGATTTGATGGACCGCGTCGGTGATCTGATGCTCTCTGAGTTCATCCAGCTTTTCCCTGATCTGCTGTTTGCTCTGCTCCGAGATTCTGTCCGTCATATTTCATCACCCTGATTCACATGCTTCTCACGGGAAATTTCGCCCTCATGTCCCTTCCGTCGCCCGACCAAGTTCTCGGAAGAGGAGCGTTGCGAAGTGATCACGTGTGAGTTCCTCAGGTTCGAGGGAGGCATTCCGATGAAAGAGCGCTCTGCAGAGGAGGATCTCGTCGGGTGAACTGGCGAAGTGCAGATAGGGATTGTGAGCGGTATGAAGAATTGCGATGGTCACTCGATATTCTTCCTTAGTGGACAGGGAGAACAATGGGGGTTCCAAGTGATCCTTCGGCTTCATCCGCTTACTCGTCAGGTACTCGCTGACTTGATCGTCTGAAAAGTTCTCGAGGGTTCTCACAAACGCTTCCCCGAGGGCATGGCGTTTGACAATGGCGTTGACCCTGTCAAAGAGCGCGCGTCTGAAAGGCTGTTTCGTCCGCTTCTGCGCACGCCGGCGTTTGATGTCCTGTAACAGATCCATGTGAGTCATCGTGAGCACCTACTTCTATCGGCGACGCCGCCTCCACGGTTACCCGTGGGGCACTCCCCAAAGGAGGACCTCCCACGGTGTTTCCGAAGAGATCCAGGGGGCCTTCTGCTCTAGCCCTTCCAGCCTCTTTTTCAGGTATTTCACCTGAGCCTGCAGATGTTCGTTCCCGGGCTCCTCTCGAAGGGCTATCGTAGCATCACGCAGGAGCACCCGGATCTCGAGGTACTCCCTCTCCAGCGGCTGAGTCTCCTTCCGGAAGGTCTGCCACAGTTCGTCCGGCTCGTCATAGAACCACATGGGGTCTTTTCTTTTTTTCAGTCTTTCTTCCTTAATTGCCTTCCTCAAGTCTCTCTTTTTTGGCTCCATGGCCGCTCCCTCGGTCTCCCCTAGGATGTCATAGCGATTGAATCATATTCCTTCAGCTTGGCCGCAAGGCCTTCCTCGCAATCATTCACCACATACGAGAGTCCCGTCAGGGAGAATTGTGATGGCAATTCGCTGGCACGCATCCCCCGATGGGCCGCCTGTTTTATAGGGTATAATCATTTGTCACCGCTACGTCTCCCGATGTAATTTTCGGATGATCCCTTGGGACGCGGCAGTCATCAAAATGCACGGCGGGAACACGCCTTCTGCGGCCCAGGGGGCCCTCCTCAAACTCCGACATCGCCTCCTCATTCACATCCGTACCCCGCATGTGCCGTGTTGCTCGACCGAGACTGTGATACCCATTCCGGCGTCTGCTACTATACCCATAGAGGAGTGCATTGATGCCTTCTTCTAATGCCTTGATGACGCTTGCCCCAGTAAACACGTTTGGCAGGTTGAAATCTCGCACGCAGATCTGTTGACCAGGGTCGAATCCCTCCAGGAAGGGATGCTTATACCTCTCGATGACAAACGGCCTGGAGGGCATAACGGTAGAAACCGCGACTCGGCAATCCGGAAAGAGGTAGAGACGACCGTAGAAATCCTTGAGTGCATATTCTCCCGTCTGCTTATGAATCAGGTAGTCGTCACTTGACCCGATCCTGGAAAATCCGAAACCATCTATTTCGACGCCGCCCTGTCCAGCAATATAGAGCAGGACAGCGACGGACTTCCTTTGCGTCTCGCCGAATTCCTCCCGATGGTACAGCAGTTGCCTCAGACGCTCTTTTTCGCCGTTCAAGATCCTCACTTCTAATGCCTTCATGAGCCATTCCCGGATCTTGCGCCCTGACGTCAGCCCGCCCTCTGGCGGGTGGATTCGTGTCACTCCTTTTTCCAACTCGCCAAGCAGGAGCCGCAGGGATCTGTCATGGAGGAACTTCGCTGCTTTGTCGTCATA
>JBHICF010000312.1:0-2681 GCA_046759485.1 Nitrospiraceae bacterium | reverse complement strand
GCTCTTCGAGTTCCAAGATTCGCGCTCAATTGGCACCGATCCAGGGGAGTTCGAGAGTACAGCCCAGACAAACAAACACGCCATTCAGCAACTGTTTGGCTCAGCCACCTTCCGAAACGTGTTTGGAACTGGACTTCGCACTGATGTGCACGTCGGGCGCCTCAACTTGAACTTTGGAAGACGCCGGCTGGTCGCCCGCAACCTCTTCCGCAATACGACCAATGCCTTCGATGGAGTGCACTGGAACCTGGGCCGCGATTACCAGTGGCGTGTGCGAGCGTTTATCGTCAGGCCGGTTGAGCGCACATTCGAGGGATTAGATAGGACTGACGATGATGAGCTGTTCTGGGGCACATACTATGAGACACGGCAGATTCCCTGGCTGAGCACGAACCTGTATTACTACGGGCTGAATGATCGGAAGCCGGATATCCAGGACCAGCGCCAATACTCGACCTTGGGCTTCCGCCTCTACGCGCTCCCAAAAGTAGCTTGGTTTGATTATGAAGCACAAACAGCTTGGCAGGTCGGAACGAAAGCGGGCAATGACCACTTTGCGTACTTCCTGCATGGGCAGGTGGGCTACACGTTCGATGCCGCGTGGTTGCCACGCTTGTTGTTTCAGTATGACTATGCCAGTGGTACGCGCAGTCCTACCGGCAGTCAGAGCGGCACTTTCGACACGCTGTTCGGCGCCCGGCGGTGGGAATACACCCCAACCGGGATCTTCGGGCCCTTCTTTCGTTCGAATATCAGTTCGCCCGGTGTGCGCCTCAGCGTGACGCCGGTGCCGCGGACACGCCTGAGCCTGAAGGTTCGCGCCTGGTGGCTGGCGCAGTCCCGCGATGAGTGGGTTGGCTCAGGCCTTCAGGATCCGACGGGACGCTCTGGGAATGTGTTGGGTCAGGACCTCGAGCTCCGAGCAACGTGGAAGCCGATGTCATTCGTCATCTTTGATACTGGGTATGATCACTTCTTTAAGGGCTCCTATATTGAGAGCCTGGCGCGAGTGCCTGGAAACCCTCCAGCCACGGATTCTGACTACTTCTACATCCAGACAGAGATCCGGTTTTAGGATCCTAAAGGTGCCGTGATTAACAAACTGTCGCAAGCCATGGTCGTCGTCGGCATCTGTGCCGGTGTTTGGTGTGTCAGCCCAGTAGCTGCTTCGGAAATTGTGGTTGCTGCGGCCTCAGACCTGAGTTTTGCGATGAAGGAGATCACCGCCGAGTACGAACGGGCTTCAGGACACGCAGTCAAACTCTCGTTAGGATCATCCGGGCATTTCTTCTCCCAAATCCAGAACGGCGCGCCATATGATCTTTATTTTTCAGCTGACATTGACTATCCGCGAAAGCTTCAGGCCATGGGCCATACCCTTCCCGGCACGCTGTACCGGTATGCCGTTGGGCGCATTGTGGTATGGGTACGTACCCAGTCGCCGTTGGCGGTGGAACGGCTTGGCCTGGAGGTCCTGTTGGATCCATCGATCCATAAGATTGCCATCGCCAACCCTCGACACGCGCCGTATGGGCGGGCGGCGAAAGCGGCGCTCGAGGGGTTCGGGCTCTACGAGCGGGTGAAGCCGAAGCTTGTGCTGGGGGAAAACATCTCGCAAGCGGCGCAGTTCGTGCAATCGGGGGCATCCGACATTGGGATCATCGCTCTCTCGTTAGCACTAGCGCCTGCCATGAAGGAGACCGGACGATACTGGATCGTGCCCGCGGATGCCCATCCCCCCTTGGAGCAAGCCGTCATTCTGCTGAAAGGTGGAAGGAACCAGGCTGGCGCAAGAGACTTGTTGACGTTTGTCCAGGGGCCACGGGGTCAGGCGATCATGCAGCAGTACGGGTTCACGCCGCCTGACGATTCAGCGCAACCTTAAACGGGCGAGGCACCACACGATGAACTGGACGGCAATCGGACTGACCCTCCAGCTGGCGACGTTGACAGCCCTGGTGCTGATTCTTATCGGGTTGCCCCTGGCGTACTGGTTGTCGTTTTCGAGATGGCGCGGGAAATTTCTCGTGGAATCCGTCGTGGCGCTCCCGCTCGTACTCCCGCCGACCGTGCTGGGCTTCTACGTTTTAGTCGCAATCCAGCCACAAAGTTTACTCGGCAGCCTCTATGTCTCCCTGGTGGGTCATCCCTTGCCCTTTACCTTCGAAGGACTGTTGGTTGCGTCCGTGTTGTATAGCCTTCCATTTGCCGTCCAACCCTTCGCCACCGCTTTTGATCAAGTCGACCGACGTCTGATCGAGGCAGCGTGGACGCTGGGCGCGTCACGGATTGGCACGTTCTTTAAGCTGATCCTTCCGCTTTCGGTTGCCGGTGTGGTGACCGGATTCGTGCTGAGTTTCGCCCATACCATGGGAGAATTCGGTGTCGTGCTGATGGTCGGTGGGAATATCGAGGGAGAAACACGGACGGTGTCCATCGACATCTACGATGAGGTGCAGGCGCTGAACTATGCAGGCGCTGCAAAGACCGCCCTCTTTTTGCTGGCAATGTCCTATCTGGTCCTCTTGATCGTGTACGCCGTCAATCGAAGGGCCTGGAGGCCGACGGGCGCCACGCTTCATGAACGCATCTGAACAGGGTATGGCAACAGAACTCTCAGTCGATGTCACGAAGACCTTTTCCGGTGGGCAGACCATTGAGCTGCAGTTTTCCGCTGCGCT
>JBHICF010000311.1:0-2704 GCA_046759485.1 Nitrospiraceae bacterium | reverse complement strand
ACCGGTGCCAAGGGATCGCCATATCTTGGCATGTCGAGGGTGCCGTAGATTAACGCTGCGCCAGTTAGCACGACGACGACGAGCGACGTAAACGTATAACGCCCTTTACCCTTCTCCTGGCTGGTGGTCAGTGCGAGGGTGCTGAGCATGAGGACGGTCGTAATGCCCGCGCCGACGGCTGCCTCTGTGAACGCCACATCGACGGCATCAAGGACCACGAAAAGACCCGCAGAGAGCAAGCTGTAGATTCCCGTCAGCATGGCCACTGCGAAAAGGTTTCTGATACGCACGATGGCCAGGGCCGTCACCACCAGGAAGCCCAAGAGAAAGATGTCGATCAGGCTCGCCATAACGATGCAGCTGCTCCAAGAAGGGGTTTGAGGTCGCTGTGCCTCGCAGCTTTGGCCAGCGCGTGCGTGGCCGTCGGGCTAGTAATAAACACGAAGGCTAGGATCAGGATCAGTTTGATCGTCACGGCACTGAATCCGGCTTGGAGCATGAGGCCAAGCAGGAGGAGCGCTGTGCCCATGGTGTCCGTGATCCCGGCCGCATGCATGCGGGTGAAAAAGTCAGGCAGGCGCAGGACACCGACCCCGCCCGTGAGAACGAAAAAGGAGCCTGCCAAGAGGGAGACCCAACTGGCAATGTCTACGGCTGTGGTCATCAGGAACTTCCTTCGCCTCCGCCCCGCCCTCAATGCCCCAAATCTCTGTACTCAAAGAATTTCAGCACGGCGATGGTGCCAATGAAGTTGATCAGTCCATAGGCCAGCGCGAGATCTAGAAAAGCAGGACGACCCGTGAGAAAGCCGAGGACAGCGATGAGCAAGACGGTCTTCGTGCCGAACATGTTCACAGAGAGAATGCGGTCATACACCGTCGGACCCAACAAGGCCCGCGTGAGGGCGAGGGCCATCGTTGCGAGGATCGCTGCTGCTGCGACGCTGAACATCAACGGGCTCCTTCAACCCACGTGACGCGGCGATCCATCTCGCCCGCCTGAAGATCTTCAGCGATTTCATTTGTGAGGGCGTGCACTTCTATTTGATTGTCGTCCACACTCATCGAAACGGTTCCGGGGGTCAGGGTAATGGAGTTGGCATAAATGACCCGCCCTAGGTCGCTGACTTGGTTTGCAGTCACGTTCAGCACCGTTGGGCTGATCGCCGGCCGGGGGCTCAGAATCAACTTGGCCACTGTGAAATTCGCCTTCAGGATTTCCCACAGCAACCACATCACGTAGAGCGGCAGTTTCGGTAGGGCCCGGAAGGACTCATCGTCGTGCTCCATCAGATCCATGCGCACCGCCAGGATGACCACTAGGAGGCATGAGAGCAGTCCAAGCCCGAGAAGGAATGGTTCGAAATGGCCGGAGAGGAGCAACCAGAGGATAAACAGGAAGAGACCGAGACCGAAGAAACGGACCACGACTGGCTCCTTTGCGGAACTGATCTCGTCTAGGGTTTGTCAGGTTTAGCACAGTGCCAGCAAAAAATGCTAGCGCCTGAGCCAGTGCGGCAAATTCTGAAACCTTCCACAGTCCAGGGACGACCAGGTCGTGGAGACAGCAGCAGATCGAACCACGCTCAGCCGTCATCACAGCTAACCGCACGCCAACTACACTCGCGAACTGGCTGGCGACAAGAGGGGCGACGAATCCAGGTCGAATCAGGTACAATTAGCCCCTTCCACTTTCTGAACTGATGGAGAGCTTTGAAAGAGCAGTATATGGAAACCACTACCCAGGTATCTTCGCTACGCGAGCCTGGCGCCATTCTGCTGATTTCCTGCTACGAGTTGGGTCATCAGCCCATCGGCATCGCGCAGCCGTGCGGATTTCTGGAGCAAGCAGGCTACGTGCCCACCGGGATGGATATCGCGGTAGAGGACTTCGATGAAGAGGGAGTTCGACGGGCTCGGTTCGTTGGGATCTCTGTTCCGATGCACACCGCACTCCGCTTGGGTACTCGAGTGGCTGAAAAAGTGAGGTCGATGAACCCGAGCTGTCATATCTGCTTTTATGGTCTGTATGCGTCGCTGAACGGAGAATATCTGCTCCGGCATGTGGCGGATTCCGTGATTGGCGGCGAATATGAGATCCCGCTGGTCGCTCTCGTTGAGGCGCTTGAGCGAGCACACTCGGCCGCAAGAAATGGCGCAGGAGAGATTGGTCCGCTTGAGGGAGTGAGCACTCGTAGCCACAGCGTTCCGCCTGTCCTAAGACGGTTGCCGTCCAGCATCCCCGTGCCCAGCCGTCGCAGTCTTCCTGTGCTTGATCGGTACGCCAGACTGGATCGGGATGGCGAACTAGGCCTCGTTGGATATGTGGAGGCAAGCCGGGGATGTCTACATCACTGCCTGCATTGTCCCATCGTGCCGGTCTACGAAGGCAGGTTTGTCCTTGTCCCCGAGGACAGTGTGCTTGAAGACATCCGGCGTTTGGTGGCCGCCGGAGCAACGCACATCACGTTCGGCGATCCTGATTTTCTGAATGGCCCTGGGCACTCAATGGAGATCGTCCGGGCCATGCATGATGAGTTTCCTCAGCTCACGTTCGATTTCACGGCCAAGATCGAACATCTCCTGAAGCGCCGAGCCCTGCTGCCAGACTTTGCGTCCATGGGTTGCCTGTTTGTGATCTCTGCAGCGGAATCTTTCAGCGACACCGTTCTCACCCGTCTCCAAAAAGGACACACTGGCGAGGA
>JBHICF010000310.1:0-2704 GCA_046759485.1 Nitrospiraceae bacterium | reverse complement strand
CAGGCCGGGTCGGCATCGCACAGGTTGCACTTGAAGGCCTTGTGGGTATCGGGATTCCAGAAGACGGTCCCAAAGGGACAGGCAATCACACAGAGGCTACATCCGACACAGACCTTCTCCAGGACCACCTTGGCGCCCGTCTCTGTATTGATCGCGATAGCGTTGACCGGGCAGGCGGTCATGCACCAGGCCTCGTCACATTGAAAACAGGTGTACGGCGCATAGCTGGCCTGCTCGTCGAAGACGTTGACCCGGATCACCGAGCGCGAGGGGCGGAAGGTCCCGGTCTGGACCCAGGAACAGGCCAGCTCGCACTGCATACAGCCGGTACACTTTTCGGGGACGATCTTCAGGGCCTTGGGCATGATCTCACCCCCCCCGGGGGTGCCGGTGGGCGGCATGGGAAAGAAAGCTAGCCCGGATTATTCACATAGAAGTAAATAATCTGCCCTCCGGGCTTCGACTCCGCCCCGCGCTTGCGGGGCCTCGCTCAGGGCTAGCCTTGAGTCCCTCGACTTTGCTCGGGGTCGAAACCTGGCGGTGCGGCCGAGCCCGCACCTGCAGGCGCATTATTCACGAATGGGTGTCTTCGTGAATAATGCGGGCTAGTGGTAGGAGAGCGGTCACACAACGACTTCGTTCCTTCTTACTGAACCTGATGGCGTCTTGTCAAGGTCTTTTCCCGAGCGGCCGGGGGAGTCGCAGGGTTGGCCAACACACCGGAAATATTGACCTTTTCTGTACTTCCGGGGTCTCCCGGAGCGGCACAGACATTGCAACCAATTAATTAAAAAGAGCGAGTAACGCCGAATTTTCGTATGAAAGGAGTCTCCCGATGGGGACCTCCGATTCCCCTATGAGCTTTTTTCAAAACGTGTCAGTGAATTTCGATAAGGCAGCGGCCTTCACGCCGCATCCGAAAGGTCTACTCGAGCAGATCAAATTATGCAACAGCGTCTATGCCTTTGAATTTCCATTCTACACTCAACGAGGCTATGAGGTCATTTCCGGCTGGCGCGTCGAACACAGCCATCACAAGCTTCCGGTCAAGGGGGGGATCCGATATTCGGAGCAGGTGGATGAAGATGAGGTAAAGGCCCTTGCCGCACTGATGACTTACAAATGTGCGATAGTGGATGTCCCATTTGGTGGCGGGAAGGGGGCGGTGAAGATCGATCCCAAAAAATACACAACCCGGGAGCTGGAACAAATCACTCGGCGTTACACGGCCGAGCTGATCAAGAAGAATTTTATCGGACCGGGCGTGGATGTGCCCGCTCCCGATTATGGAACCGGGTCCCAAGAGATGGCGTGGATCGCCGATACGTATGAGGCCTTCAAACCCGGAGAGATCGATAACCTGGGCTGTGTGACGGGTAAACCTGTCACGCAAGGCGGAATTCGGGGAAGGGTGGAAGCAACAGGACGCGGGGTATTCCTTGGCCTTCGGGAAGCGTGCAGTCAGGAAGACGACATGAAGGCGATTGGACTCTCCGCAGGCCTGGAAGGGAAAGAAATCGTGGTGCAGGGTTTAGGCAAAGTGGGATATCATGTCGCGCGATTTTGTCAGGACGCCGGATGTATTATCGTCGGACTCGCAGAGGTGGAAGGGGCTATCTACGATTCAAAGGGTCTGGACGTGGACGCCGTGCTGGAGCATCGGAAAGAAACCGGATCGATTCTCAACTTTCCAGGAGCGACAAATATTGCACGGAGTGCCGATGCCCTCGAAATCGAGTGTGATGTTTTGATCCCGGCCGCGCTTGAAAATCAGATCACCGAGGAAAACGTCTCCCGGATAAAGGCAAAGATTGTCGCAGAAGCGGCCAACGGCCCCATCACACCAGAGGCAGAAGAGATTCTCTTGAAGAAAAACGTCCTTGTCATTCCTGATATGTACCTGAACGCCGGCGGCGTGATTGTCTCGTATTTTGAGTGGTTGAAGAATCTCTCCCACGTCCGGTTTGGCCGGATGGGGAAGCGCTTTGAACAGACGGCATTCGAAAATATGCTTCGCGCCGTTGAGACGGCCACGGGAAAGAACTTTTCTGAAAAGGAGAGACAGGTCGTCGCCCGCGGCGCAGACGAGATCGATCTCGTCAATTCCGGCCTGGAAGAGACCATGATTGTAGCATACAACGAGATCCGCGAGATGTGGAAAAGCGAGCCGAGGATCCCGGACCTCCGAACAGCGGCATTTACCAGCGCCATTAACAAAGTCGCCACGTGCTATTTTGAATTGGGAATCTTTCCGTAATCTGGTTTCTCCTGTGCCATATATTGGGGGGCATACCTGCGACCCTTAGAGGTTTCCATGGGCGAAAAATCCACGCCTGAGAGGACAAGAGGCAAGGCAGCGGAGCTGCTCGCCGTCCTTCCTGTCTCGAAGAAAATTCTCATTCTTCCTCATGACAACCCGGATCCTGACGCGCTCGCCAGTGCCGCTGCACTTCGATCCCTTATCGCGCATAAACTGGGGAAGACCCCGATCATTGGCTTGGGCGGTATCATTGGTCGATCGGAGAACCGGGCACTGGCGAAAGCTATGGACATTCCTCTCCTTCCGGTGGAGCAGCTCTTTCCTGACTTCGGGGGGCCAGTGATCCTCGTAGATACCCAACCCGGTCGGGCCAACAACCTCCTTCCCAGTCACATCAGTCCCGTTGCGGTGATCGATCACCACCCGGATTGGGGAAAGAACGGG
>JBHICF010000309.1:0-2705 GCA_046759485.1 Nitrospiraceae bacterium | reverse complement strand
CCGCCCCGCTTGGACCATCCCGATGATGATGCCGCGGTGTTTCAAGTTCAAGCCGGACTTGATAAAGGCCGCCCGGTATTGGGCCCACTGCAAAGCTGGATCGACGGCGACGCGCTTCCTATCCTCCAAGGTCATCTCGCCCAGGGATTGACTCAAGGCCAGAATCGCTTTCTCGATGGTGTGGTAGGGGGGCGCCAGTTTCAGCTGCGCATAGAAGATCTCTAGATGGCGTCGGAACTCTTGGCGAACACGCTGATTGACGTCCTTCGAATCGCCGGCCTGATCTCGTGCGCGTGACATGACGGCTTACTGGTTCGCTCTTACTGGTTCGCTCTTACTGGTTGCTAAGGAGGGCAGGGCGATGTTCATTTTCTTCCACGGAGCCAAACCCTTGAGGTCCTCGGTCGTAAGAGTGCACCCTTCGCTTCTTTTTCCGGCGGCGCATGGTATGATCGGCTCATGACACGCTCCCGGTCCAGTCACCTTCCTGCTCCCGACATCCGCGAAGGATTCAAGAAGATCGCCGTCGAGGCGGCCCGGCTCGGCGGCGCTGTCTTGCAGGAGCAAGCACGCCATGGGTTCAAAATCGAACACAAGGACGCCGTGAATTTAGTCACGGACGCGGATCGGCACGCGGAACAGACGATCGTGGAGGTCATCCGCGCCGCCTATCCAGACCATCGAATCCTTGCAGAAGAACGCGGAGCGCAGGCTGAAGGTACTTCTGACTATCAGTGGGTGATCGATCCGCTCGACGGCACCACCAATTTCGCACATGGCTTCCCGGCCTATTGTGTGTCCATCGGACTAGAGTATCAAGGTCGATGTATTTTGGGCGTTGTCTTCGACCCGACTCGTTGTGAACTGTATCTCGGTGCAGAAGGTGAGGGCGCCACGCTCAACGGGACGCCGGTCCAGGTGTCGTCAACAGGTTCGTTGAATGCGGCGCTCCTCGTGACCGGATTCGCCTACGATATCCGGGAGAGCGCCAACAACAACCTTGACCATTTCTCCCGCTTCTCGCTGCGCGCCCAGGGTGTGCGCCGGACCGGCACCGCCGCGCTGGATCTGTGCTACGTGGCGGCAGGCCGCTTCGACGGATTCTGGGAGCTCAAGTTACATGCTTGGGACACAGCAGCTGGCATCGTCATCGTGCAAGAAGCCGGCGGGAGGATCACCGATTTCAAGGGTACCCCATATTCCATCTACGGCAAAGATCTCGTGGCCAGTAACGCCCTGATCCACCAGGAAATGCTCGAGGTCCTGAACTCGGTCGGATGTGACGGCCGTTGACCAACTTGCCCTTTATAATCAGTAGAGCGACTCCAATCGCCCCTGCGCACGAGCGAGATTGATTCGGGCAGAGTTGAAGTTGGATAGGGCCACAACCAAACTATTTCGCGCCAACGCGACAGAGACCTGGGCGTTCGTGACCTCGACGTTGTTGGTGACGCCGACCGCGAACCGCTCACGCGATAGCTCCAGTTCCTTCAGCGCCAGTCGGAGAGCTTCCTGCGAGACCAGAACCAGTTCGTGCGTCGACGCTTGCGTCAGCAGTGCATCCCTGACCTCAAGCGTGACCTGAGCTGATACATCCTTCATTCTGATTTGTTCCTGCCGCAACAAGCTCCGGGTCTCAGAAATCCGGCCGTCACGGGATCCTCCGTCCCATATCGGGATTGAGAAGAGGAACGAGGCCGAAAAGGTATCAACCGTCTCGTCATAGAAGTTCCCGATGCTGCCGAGGTTGCCATCAAAATTCAATGACGGCACATATTCGCTCGTGACCGAGCTCAGCGTCAGCGCCGCCAGTTTCTCCCGGCGCTTTTGGGCCTTCAGCTCAAACCGATTCTGGTTCGCGACTGCCAATGCGTCGTGGACGGGTTGCGACTCCACTTCCACCAGCTTGAGCTCGTCGGTAAGGATCAGCTTGACTTCAAAGTCGATCCCGATCGCCCGAATGAGATTGAGTTTGCTAATCTCGCGCGAATTCTTGGTCGCGACCAGCGCCTGCCGATCCCGCTGCACCTGCACTTGTGCTCGAGTCACGTCCAGACCCGTGGCAAGCCCCGCCGCTTTCCGATCTTCCGCCAGATCCAGGAGCTGCTGATCCAGCTCGAGGTTCGCTTCAACGGCCCTCACCGCAGCTTCAGCCCGTAGTGCATCGACGTAGAGGAGGCCGACCGTGGCCATGGTGTCACGCTTGGTGACTTCGGCTTCCAGATGCGCCACCTTGACGCCGGTTCGAGCGGCCCGCCACCGCTGGATCAGACTCAAGCTGAATAGGTTCTGGGTCAGAAAGCCTCGGTAGTCGAAGACATTGAATGGACCTCTGACGGCGTCGGCGCCAATATCGAATTGGCCCAGGAAGAACTTCTGCCTCGTTGCACTCAAGCTTGCGGAGACATTCGGCAACAGCGGCCCTCGATTAGTATGCTCAACTCCACGAGCCTCCATTATCCTCTCGACGAAAAGCCGAACGGTCGGGTTGTTACCCATCGATGCTTCGATCGCATCCCGCAGACTCAGGCGCAGCTCAGGCACGGGTCGCTCCAGCTCGGCTGCGTACGCGCTACCGGTGACGTGCGCGCTCATGAGCATCAGGATCCACCCTGCCATGCCGGTGATGACCCGTTTCTTCATGCTGACCTCACTTACTACGATGTCACGTGCTCTGGAACCGACCCCGTCGCCCTGACAGCAGG
>JBHICF010000308.1:0-2708 GCA_046759485.1 Nitrospiraceae bacterium | reverse complement strand
GTCCCCTCTGGTCTCCAACAAGTCACGGATCAGCTCGCCGCCCTGAAGACGGATCTCAACGCGATCGGCCGGTTGCTCAGTCGACATGACCTGGACCGCATGCCGATCGACGAGATGACAAGGTTCTTCCAGGCCTTGGCAGCAGACAGGACCACTCCGTATCGCATTCCTCGTCTGCTCGCGATCGAGCGTGCGATCCAGCATCATGGTGCGGCCGACATCATCCAGGAACTCCGCGCGTCGAAGCCTGAACCCGAATTGTGGGTTGGGGTCTTGGAACGCGCTTGGCTGCATTCCTGCCTGGATCGCGCCCGCGCCGAGGATCCCGCGCTTGGGGGGTTCAACGGCAGATCCCACGACCAGTTCGTGGAGGAGTTCTGTCGTCTGGACAGGCAGCAGTTGAAGTCGGCAGCAGCCCGCATACGACACGAGCACGCCGATCACGCGATGGCTATATTGAACAGACACGAGGACCAGCACCTGCTGGTGAGACGGGAAATAGAAAAGCGCTCCGGCCTCCTGCCGTTGAAACAACTCTTGGCGCTGGCCCCAGAGGTTCTGCAGGCACTGCGGCCTTGCTGGGTGGCAAGCCCCCTGTCCGTGAGTCAATTGATTGGAACAGACCGTCGGTACTTCGATGTCGTTATTGTCGACGAAGGCAGCCAGCTCTCTCCTGAGGTGATTGTCCCATCGCTCCTCCGAGCCCAGCAGGTGGTGGTGGCAGGGGACCCCCACCAACTTCCCCCACCCCTGTTCAGTGTGACCGGGAAGGACGAGGAGCCCCGTCAGGCAGCACGCAGATTGATCGAGCGGCGGGAGAGTGTGTTAGACCATTTCTCTTCGTTCTTGAAACCGTGGACATTGGATTGTCACTACCGAAGTAAGGATGAGGCCCTCATTGCGTTCTCGAACAGGCACCTCTATGGTGATCGGCTCACTACCTTTCCCATGCCGAGCCGTTCGCCCTGTATCTCTCATGTACTCGTACGCTCTGGATCGGAGGCGAACGGTCAAGAGGCAGGTGCCAGCCGCGAGGCGCAGCAGGTGGCCAACCTCGTCATCGATCATGCAACCGCTGAGATGTCCAAGCAAGCGGGAGAGAGGGAGACGCTTGGCGTCATCACCCTCGGGCTTGTCCACGTTCGTCGCATCGAGGCTGCGCTCGAAGAGGCTCTGGCGTCACGACCCGATCTTGGCACCTTCTTCGATCACGGTGGTTTGGAGCCTGTGTTCATCAAGAGCGTGGAGGACGCGCAGGGTGATGAGCGCGACGCCATCATCTTTAGCCTGGGATTTGGGAAGGACCAACTCAGGAAGTCTTCCCCCGCGGGTTGTTCTCTATTGTCACCAGACGGTGAGCGTCGTCTCAACGTGGCAATCACGCGCGCCCGGCGCCGCATGACCATCGTCTCCTCGTTCACGCACGTCGACATCAACGATGGTGCCTACCGTGGACGGGGCAAGGAACTCCTCCGCCGCTACCTCGAGTATGCGGCATGCCAGGGGCAGCGCTCCGTCGACGACCGGCAGTCCAATCTCTCTCTCAGCCCCCTTGAGCAGGACATTTACGACGCGCTGACCGCAAAAGGAATCCCGCTCGTCCATCATTGGGGAAGATGCCGTCACAGAGTCTCGCTTGCAGCTATACATCCCGCGCATCTCGAACGCTGTGTACTCGCTATTGAATGTGATGGCCCAAGCTACCTGGGAGCGAGGACAGCCCGAGACCGTGACCGGCTCCGTCAGCAGCAGCTTGAAGCACTGGGCTGGCAGTTCCACCGTATTTGGTCCATTGACTGGTTTATGCGACGTGATGAGGAGATTGCTCGAGTCTTGAGGGCTTTCGAGGTCGCTGTCGCACTAGCAGACCGGCGGCGGCATCCGGCCGATGGACAACGGCTGGCTCTCACACAGCCTCACGAGAACTTGGTTGACCCTCTCCACGCCATCGAGCTCACAGGGGACCACACCGGTCCTTCCTCGCCTACGCCCGAATCGAGTGACCCTCATCGGCGCACGCGACTCGCCAACCTGCTGCAGTGAGACGGTAGACGAAGACCCCCTAGGCACTGCAATCCAAACGGCCAGAGCGGTTCCTCATTTTCCTTCAGCAAGGTTGCGCCATAAAGGAAGCGTGATAGACTTATCACAAGACCCCTCCTGATGCGTGAACCCCACGTGCATGGATTGAGGAACACGGATGGCTAGAAACAAGGCACAGGCCTCTCAACCCACTCGAGAAAAGTACTTGGTGACGATCGAGGAAGTTCTCGAAGGCATCAAGAAGCTCCAAGAGCGGGTCAGCCAGGTCAGTGAGCTGAAGACCGAGGGAAATCCGTATTGGGACGCGCAGCGCGTGTCGACCCAGTTTGCCGTCCGCCACACGATTCGAGAGATCTTCGGCGAGCAATCAACAGAGTACCATGAATTGAAGGGACTCCGATTGCGAGCGGAGAAACAATCCGATCTCGATGAGACCGTCGCAACCCTACAGAAGCTGATTGAGAACCTGGAAGACAAGCAGTGCGTGCTGGAAGGGAAACCAATACCCAAACGCGTGCCAAAGCCGGCCATGGTCCGGAGTTCCAGCCAGCCCACGACGAAACCGGCCCCTGCGCCAAAGGCGAGTCCCCCTCCATCCCCATGGACGGCGGCGAAGCAGGCGCATGGCCGAGCCCCATTTGCGGCAGATCCGATCTTCTCCCCCA
>JBHICF010000307.1:0-2711 GCA_046759485.1 Nitrospiraceae bacterium | reverse complement strand
CCCGCCTGGCAGACACTCAGCCATCCGGCGCCTGCGCCGAGCAATTTCCCCGGACTTGTTGGATTAAGGTGTCCAGCCTCGGGCTCGGGGTCGGCCTATTGAGCGGGTTCTTTGGCATCGGCGGAGGGTTCGTCATTGTTCCGTCACTCGCGGTCATCCTAGGCTTCCCGATCCGGCTCGCCGTAGGAACATCCTTGCTCATTATCGCGCTGATCTCCCTTGGAGGCATCGTGGGACATTTGCAATTCGGGGGACTCGACTGGAATCTGACAGGCCTGCTGCTCCTCGGCAGCGCCGCCGGTATCGTCGCGGGAACGAGGGTGGGGAAAATCATCTCCCCTGCGGTGCTCACCAAAGCATTCGCTGTCTCCGCCATGTGCATTGCCGTTGCGCTGATTGTGCACAACGCCGCCCGGCTGGTCAATGGAACGTTATAGACTTGCTTGACGACTTGGCGACCCAACATCTGATCAAGCGCCTGATCACTCCCTTTTGATGATCCACCAGCAAATTGGCATCACCTTCCCCACAATGTCCATCCGTTGGATAAGTCACGCGCTTGACAGCCCAGTAGAACGACCGTACACTCCGTCCTTCTTGATGAAGATTCGCAAACAGGGCCGTGATGGTAGCGCTCGCTCTGTGTCAAGCAAGCTCGATGCCGCGGCGTTCGATCAGTTATACCGAGACCATGCGGACCGTATTTATCGGTTCGCTCAGCGGCTTTGCGGACACGTTGACGACGCGAAGGATCTTGTCCAGGATACCTTCTTGAATGCGTACCGAGGACTCAAGCATTTCAGAGGAGAAGCGCATGTCTCGACGTGGCTCTACGCAATCGCCGCGAGGGCTTGCATCCGCATGCGGCGGAAGCGAAAAGGTGTGCCTGAGCGCGAGCTATCACTGGATGAGTTCATCCCGACCTCGGATGGAGAATTCCAGCTGCAGATTCCCATCGACGGCCTGTCACCCGAGGAAGCTCTTCAACACAAGCAGCTCCGTCGCTCGCTGCGGCAAGCTATTCAAAAGCTTCCCAAGAAATACCGGCTTGTCCTGGTCCTGCGTGACATGGAGGGGTTGTCGGCGAAAGAGGTGGGCAGGATCATGGGCCTGACCGAACGGGCCGTGAAGTCACGCCTACATCGAGCTCGACTTTTTGTGCGGCGAGAGCTGAGTGCGCGTGATCAGGCAAAGTCCGCGGTGTCCCGCGACCTCCCGCGTGCGAAAGGATGAGGAGCCTTGGCGGTCCACGTATGAGAACACGACCTCCACTCGTCAACGTTCGTCGCAGCCTCAGGCCTGTCCATCACGGACACAGTAAAGCTCAGTGCCTGAAGGTGCTTCGTCGCTTATCGGAATTTCTGGATAACGAACTCTCCGGATCGATTTGCCAGGAAATACGAAAACACCTTGGAGCCTGTCCGAAATGCGAGATTTTTGTGTCCTCACTCAGGCAGACCGTGTCTCTCTGTCGACATTCTCGGACCCCACGGCTCTCTCCGTCTATAAAGGCTAGGTTACGCCGCGAAATCCACCGGGCCGTCGCTAGCCTGTAAGCCCCGTTTCCCCCTTTTGGTCTCCCAGGGTCCTGCCCGCGCTCCTGCCATTTCCTGGCTTCAGCTGGCACACTGGCCTAGGCGTGCAGTAGAATAGAATAAGAAACTGCAATGAGATCCTCCTTTCCATACTGGTTATTCGGGGTGGCTTGGTCGGCGGCTTTGGCTGCTTTGTGCCTGACGAGCGCGCTGGCCGGCACTCCACCTGTCCCCAGCCTGGCTCCATCAGATTCGAGCCCGGAGCGAGAAATCTCCGTGAACATCTACGCCAGGCAATTCGAGCCTGACACGCTGACCCTCACCGCCGGTCAAAAAACCAAGTTGGTCTTCCACAACCTCGACGTAGAGCTGCATGCCTTTGTCCCCGTCGACCTACTCGTGGGAGTCAACGTGAATATCTCGGGTAACGGAGCTCCCGAGTTCGGTAAAAACGGATTCAAGCGCGTGATCATCCCTTCCCAAGGCAACGTCGAGATTCGATTCGTTCCACAACGTCCTGGGGTCTATCCATTCTATTGCGACATGCCTGGCCACGAAATGCGCGCCACCATCGTGGTTGAATAGGTAGGCGCCAATGGCCTCCCCCATGACCCATCGTGACTCGATCCAAGGCACCGCCGTGAGGGTACGCGAGAGCGCCTCATGGTGAACCTCAGGCAACACGACAGCAAGCTAGCGTCTCCATGCCTGATGCTCGTATTGTTGGCGCTATCATCGAGCGTGTTCGCACTGACGGTCTTCGCGGCCACGCCCCAAGGCGTTCCCGAGCGAGGGAAGGCCGTTTACGAAGTCCAATGCGCTCGGTGTCATGGACCGGAAGGACGGGGCGACGGCCCAGAAGCACCGTTTCTCGCGCCTCGTCCGCCTAACTTGGTCTCGGCCGCGACGTCGGTAAAATCTGATCGGGAACTCCTGGTGATCATCGAGACCAGGAAGTCACACCTTGATGTTACGGACTACAAGGACGCGTTGACCCAGCAGCAACAACAGGATGTCTTGGCCTATCTCCGCACCCTCGTTCGCTTTTATGAACCCCTGCCCCAGAAGCCATCCCTTGAGCAGTGACAGCACTTTTCGGGTCTTTCGCATCCACCTGCACACGTGTTAGAGTACGGCCTTTCCGGTTCCTAAATATTCGAAACAACGGAGTGGAGT
>JBHICF010000306.1:0-2715 GCA_046759485.1 Nitrospiraceae bacterium | reverse complement strand
CAGGGAACGAAGCCGGTTGAGGCTGGGAAAGTCACTTCGGGGGTGGACATGACCTTCGCGCCGGACGGCAAGAGCTTGGATCTCGCTGCCCTGCGCGCGGCGTACGACAGGGGATGCCTGACACCCACGATGGTCGTCGACTTGGTGCTGCGCCGCATCGCAGACCAGGGAGACGACGGAGTATGGATCTCTCGTGTGTCGGATACGGAGGTGATGGGACGCGCGGAGGCGCTCGAGCGTGCGGATGAGGAGGCTCGCCGCCGCTTGCCGCTATACGGCGTACCTTTTGCAGTCAAGGACTGCATCGACGTTGCGAACATGCTGACCACAGTGGCGTGTCCGGCTTTCGCATACAAGGCAGCACGGTCGGCGACGGTGGCAGATCGGCTCCTCGCAGCCGGCGTGATCCTCATCGGCAAAACCAACCTTGACCAATTTGCGAGCGGGCTCGTCGGGACCAGGACGCCGTACGGCGTCGCCCGCAACCCGTTTGACGCGCGCTACATTCCTGGCGGGTCGAGCTCTGGATCGGCGGTCGCCGTTTCCACGGGGCTTGTCACGTTTGCGCTCGGAACCGATGTGGCGGGATCGGGGCGCGTCCCAGCCGCTTTCAACAACATCATCGGCCTCAAGCCGACGCGGGGCCTGATCAGCGCGGCGGGCTGCGTGCCGGCATCCCGATCGTTGGACTGCGTCTCAGTTTTGTCCCTCACCGCTGAGGACGCGCTGGCCATCCTGCGGATTGCGGCGTCGCCGGATCCGCGTTACCCCTACTCGCGCGCGGCGCAACTCGGCGAACCGACAGCTCCGGACCGATTCCGCTTCGCGGTGCCGAGCTCCTCGGATCTCGAGTTCTTCGGCAATGGGGAATGGCGCGCGATTTACGAGGATGGGGCGGCGAGATTGCGTGCCATGGGCGGGCAGAAGGTCGAGATCGACTTTGCGCCGTTCCGAGAGGTCGCCGCGCTCCTGTACGGCGGGCCCTTGGTTGCTGAGCGGCTCGCGGGCATCCGCGCTTTCGTCGCGGTGCACGCCGACGCCATGCACCCTGTCACGCGCCGGATCATCGAAGGGGGGGCCCGCCACTCCGCAGCCGACGTGTTCGATGCGTTGCACCATCTGCAAGAGCTGCGCGTTCGCACGCTGAAGACGTGGGAGCTCGCCGATGTCCTGTTCCTGCCGACCACGGGCACAATCTACACGATCGCCGAGGTGGAGGCGGACCCGATCCAGCTGAACACTAACCTTGGCTTCTACACCAACTTTGTGAACCTTCTCGATCTGTGTGCGATTGCCGTGCCGACCGGCTTCGATTCGGCTGGCCTTCCAGTTGGGATCTCGCTGATCGCTCCAGGCTTCAGCGAGACGCTGCTCGTCGGCATCGGCGGCGAATTTCACCGTCGGGCCCGCGTTCCTATGGGCGCGACCCGACTACCGCTGCCACGAGCGGGGAGCGTCTAGCTCTTCTCCAAATTAATGGGACTCACTACGTCGATACGGTTCAATAACCTCGGTGGCAACCTGTTCCAGGCGGCGCAACACTTTATCACGCTGGAAGCTGAAGACCGGCAGCATGAGATGGTGCACGCCATGCGTGGCACACTGCCGCACCAGATCCAGGGAAAACGGATCGGTGGGGAACGCGCTGATCACGAAGCCCTCGGCGCTGCGGCCAGCTTGGTGCAGTGCCTCACGCAGCACACGCAGCTTCTCAGGCAGTTCTGCGAGTGAGGTCCCGGCCGAGTGCCAGCCGTCTCCCAACCGTGCCGCGCGACGGAGCGCCGCTTTGCTCTCCCCGCCTATCCAGAGCGGCACGTGAGGTTTCTGCACCGGTTTAGGCGTAAAAGCGCAGTGGGCGACCCGAAAGTACTCGCCGTCGAACCGGGGATTTTCTTCCGTCCAGAGCACCTTCATGAGTCGGAGATACTCATCCATACGCCGGCCGCGGTCATGAAAGGACGCACCCAGGAGGGCAAATTCCTCCGCCATCCAGCCGACACCGGCTCCAAAAATGATGCGTCCGCCGGAGAGGTGATCCGCAGTGGCGATCTGCTTGGCCGTGATGATCGGGTGGCGCATGGGCACCACGGTGACACTCGTCCCCAGCCGCAAGGTGGTGGTCTGCCCCGCCAGATACCCCAGGGCGACCAGCGGATCGAGCCAGTCCGTATCCGGGTCGTAGGGGAAGCTCCCGTCCCGGGAGTAGGGGTATTTCGACATCAAGGCCCGCGGCACCACGATGTGGTCGGCGACAAACACCGAGTGATACCCCCGCGCTTCGGCCAGACGCGCCACCTCCGCCAGCGTGCCTGGATCGGCTAGCGCTCCCACCCCGAAAATGTGTGCACCAAACTCCACCGTCTCCTCTCCCACGGGTCAATTGGCGGCGAGTCCAGGTCGGCTGGGGGTGTCGGTGCCGGGCCGGGTTTCGCCCTGCACCATCCGCCGGGCAGCCGCGATCTCCTCCTGGACGGCATCCGGGCTCGGGAAGGCGCGGTCGGCCTTCCGGTACCAGTACCGCGCGTTGTCCAGATCGCCCTCGAGCGTATGAACAATGCCGTGGAGCCATGCGGCTAGAGCGGACGTTTCCCGCTGGACGATCTCGTGGGCCTGCTGCCACGCGCCGGCCGCCAAGAGTTCCACCGCTCGGACCAGGGAACCGGTCGGACGAGATGCCATCGGACGCGTCTACGGCGTGATCATACCATCGGCACT
>JBHICF010000305.1:0-2724 GCA_046759485.1 Nitrospiraceae bacterium | reverse complement strand
GGCTTATGAGTCCGCTGCTCTACCAACTGAGCTACACCGCCACGCTCGTGGATTGTTTGTACCAGTGCTGCAGCATGACGTCAAGGGTGGCACGTGCAGCCGAGAGAGGTGGCTTAGGCTGGGAAGAGCAGTCGTGCAGCTAGTAAAAACCGGCGGCGTGTGAAGAGGGGATTACCCGACTAAGTCCGGATTGAATCTATCCAGGGATCTAATACCGGTCGCTTTGATCTCGTTATAAACGACCGCTCGGCCGCTCCGTCGAATTCGATTGAAGACGCCTTCGACAATAACCTGTTCGCCATCTGCCACGGCGGACCTTCCCCTTCCAATCACTTTTACCTTGCCTTGAGTTCCCTCCAACAGGAAGCCGTAGAAGGCTTCTCCCTTCTTGTTTGTCGCGCGCCTCAGGTCAGTGACTTTGCCGATGACGGCTACCATTTGCTTGTTGTAAAAATCGGGATGGGAGATCAGGTCAGCAACTTCCAACATCGCGCCGGCTGAGACAAGGCCTGGCAGCGAGGCAAGCAAGAGGACCGTGGCAAATGTGGCGACGAGCCCGATACGGAGCTTCTGGCGACTACGATGAAGGGATCGGCGTTGGATAACCATACTTATCTCGTCCTCCTTTAATTATAGCATCCCGCATAACCCAGCTTCCCATCGAGATGTTGCCGCCTGGACGTGCTCCTGTTCGAGCACCCTCAGTTTTCTCTAACGTAATACCCTTCTGGCGGTGAGACTGGCAGGCGGGTATCCGGTAGGGCTCGGTCGCCGCGTCGTGGCGTAGAGCCCAGACCTGGGGAGCACGCGTTCTTTAGGTCCGCTCCTCCCCTATGAAACTTTTGAGCACATGTTCGCCCATTTCGCTGAGCTGCGCTTCACCTTCCTTCGGTTCTTGCCCGGCCTCACTCTCCTGGATCTTGGGCACTGGAGAAGCGCGACTCAGGAGCACCTGCTCGAGAGCCTCCGGGGAAGTATCCATGTCGGATTGGATGGTGTAGAAGCGTTGCAGCGCAAAGAGCGATTGGGCAACGGCAGGCCAGAATCGCAGCTCGACCTCCTCTGGCAGCGTTCTCGATGCCATCGCGGTGAGCTTCTCGAGCAGGGCAGCTTCGGTCCGTTCGAGGCCATCATAGGTGGCGACCGAGCGTTCGACGGGCATGGAGGCCAGCGTCACAAATGTCTCCTTCCAAAGATCAAGTACTGTGGTGGCGCTTTGCGTGCCGGCTTGATCAGATGCTTGTTGAGCCATTCCTTCAAGCGCTTGCAGATACTGGTGGAGAAACTTGACCTTGCGGCCTGTCAGAGTGCTGGCCGGGATCCCCCAGATGTGGCCGACTTCATGATCCTGCAACGGGGCACGACCGGTGCCTGTGGACTCACGCGTGGCCAGCTGTCTTCGTTTACGCTCTCGTTCGAGTTTGCGTAGCTCCGTCTGGTACTCGATGGACAAGCGTGCTTTGCGGTACTCCTCTTCCGCAATCTCCTCATGCTCCCATTGACGATCGAGCTCTCGGATCATCGGCTTGGGGACTGCCACACGCGCCTGTTTGTTCAGCTCCTCGACGGCACTCTTCTCCAAGGCGAAGCGTGTGGTGAGCAACCGTTCCGAAAGGGATAACAGGGATTCGCCAGTGACAATCTGTTTGCGGAGGCATTCGAGTTGCAGCCAGTAGCGCTCACGCTTTTGGCGGACCTGGGTCCGGTAATGTGCTATCCGGTTTGTCACATCTTCGAAGGCTTCACGAGGAATGGGTTGTCCCTTTGGCTGAGATCCAGACTGAAACCGGGGGTCAGGGCGATCTGCTGCCAAATAGTCAATGTCTTCCTGCGTCAGGTCCAGGTATTGAAGGAGAAGTAAGCGCAGCATGATCCGGCCCTGCGCGGGTAACGCGTTGACGACGGAGATGATTTGGTCGACTGTCAGTACGGCTGCCATGTGATCTTCGTTGCGAGCGACTCTCACCAGGGATGAATCAGGCTGAGCCACTCGCCAGTGTTTCAAGGTACGTGGCCACATACTCCCGGAGCTGTTGAACTGATCCCCTCAGAAACAGCTCCCGCGGTATCTCGACCCGGACCAGTTGGCCGGGGTCTACCCCTCGTTCAATCGCGTAGGCCTCATCCACGTAAAGGCTGACGCCTCCGTCCTTATGCCGAATGGCGTATAGCTCGTCAAGTTCTTCCATAGGATCTGCCCTTTTTACTCGTCTCCGTGCAGGAAGACTCGTGTGAGATAACACACCCCAGGTTGCCCTGTCAAAGCGTCGGAATGGCCGTGGGAGCACGCTTGAAGCAGGCCTTTCGCCAGAGGACGTAGATTGTAAATAGGATCAAGGTGATGAGAAAAACGGTGCGGACGCGGCCATACCCAAAGCAGGCGAAATTGGCCGACGCGTTCAGAAACCCGAAGCCGGCGTAGACGAGGTAGACGAGCAAAGACCACAAACGCAAGCGCATAAAACCATAGCCGATCACCGTGTGTAAAGTGGGCGATTGAGCCTTCGCGAGGATTCCCCAGACGCCGGCTGGTTTAGTACAGAACACAGTAAGTGAATATTCGGGGAAGGCGAGAATGATGTAGAGGTCCGTGAACGCGGTGAGGAAAAACAGCGCGCCCAAGTAACGAATGTCATGGCCACGAGTCCATACAACTCGAAGGGTGGTCTTGAGGCCGACCGGGCCCGGACGCCACGCATCGTAGCTCTGGAAGACCCACCATGG
>JBHICF010000304.1:0-2733 GCA_046759485.1 Nitrospiraceae bacterium | reverse complement strand
CACGGCATGCGCAACCTTTTGATGAAGATCAGACCGGAGAGTTTTGAGGACCTCATCGCTATTCTGGCGCTCTACCGCCCGGGTCCACTGGAAAGCGGGATGGTCGATGATTTCATTAAGCGCAAGCGAAACCCGACTCAAGTCTCGTACGATCCGCCGCAACTCGAGCGTATTCTCAAGGACACCTATGGAGTGATCGTCTACCAAGAACAAGTCATGGCGATTGCCAACCGTGTGGCCGGCTTCTCACTGGGTCAAGCTGACTTGCTACGCCGAGCAATGGGGAAGAAAAAACCAGAGGAGATGGAGAAACTCAAGACGAGGTTTATCCAGGGAGCCAAGAAAGCTCAGCTCACCGAGAAGAAGGCCGTCAAACTCTTTGATCTGATGGCCCACTTCGCCGGCTATGGATTCAACAAGTCCCACTCTGCAGCGTATGCGTTGGTCACGTACCAGACAGCCTATTTGAAAGCCCACTCCCCGACCCAGTTCATGGCTGCCCTACTCACGAGCGAAATGGGGAATGCCGATAAAATGGTGGGGTACTTCACCGAGTGTCGCGACCTTGGCATCCATGTGTTGCCGCCGGATGTCAATGAAAGCCAGAAGGATTTTACGGTGGTGGAGGGGGGGATCCGATTCGGTCTCGCGGCGATCAAGAACGTCGGCGAGGGAGCTGTCGAGTCTATCATTGAAACACGAGACCAGACGAGCCGGTTCCGTTCATTTTTGGACTTCTGTCATCGCATCGATTTGCGGAAGGTGAACAAACGGGTCGTGGAAGGACTCATCAAGGCGGGAGCGTTCGATTCAACGGGCGCTCGGCGCGCGCAGCTCATGGCCATGTTAGAACAAGCGCTGGAAGAGGGTGCGGCAGTCCAGCGGGAGCGGGAACGAGGGCAGACCAGTATCTTCGGTGAGTTAACGGGGGCGACTGCCGAGCCCGTTTCGCTCGGGGATCCGGCCTTGCCGGATGTTCCGGAATGGGATCAGGGGCGAATGCTGAAGTATGAGCGCGAGTTGACCGGCTTTTATATCACCGCTCATCCACTGGCTCGGCATGAATCCGCTGTCAGAATGTTTGCGAGCACGACGACGGACGGTCTGACTGACGTCCCTGACGGGCGGGAAGCCACACTGTGCGGCATCATCTCCACGGTCAAGAACATGGTGACCCGAAAGGGCGACCGGATGGCGTACTTCCAGCTCGAGGATCTCCATGGGCTTGTCGAAGTGATCGCCTTTCCAGATCTCTTCAAGGCTGCCGCTGCGCTGATCACACCTGAGAGCGTGGTCCAGGTGACCGGCACGGTGGATCGGGCCGAAAAAGGGGTGCGGTTGAAGGGGCTGCGCATTGAATCGCTCACTGAATTGCAGTCGCGAGCGGTCGCCAAGATCAACATTCGTCTGGGTGACCATCCAGATATCACGACCAGGCTGGGACGTCTGCAACAAGTGCTGCACCGGCACCCTGGCTCTACTTTGATTTACTTGACCTTCTGCTTGTCTTCCCGGACAATTGAGGCAGATACGACGACCCTGCCCGACCTGACTGTTTCACCGAACGAGAGATTCCTAGCCGAGGTGGAAGAGATCTTGGGGAAGGGCTCAGTCGCGTTACTCTAGACACACCCATCCGCAGACGTGCGGTCTGCAAGAAGGGTTGTTATGCGAGACTATCTGGATTTCGAAAAGCCAATCCGTGAAATCGAGGAGCGGCTTGAAAAGCTGGCCAGCGCAGGTGCTTCACGCACCTCAGTGCAGGAAGAGACACGCAAGCTGAAGGCTCGCCTAGCCCAGACGGAAATGGAATTGTACAGTAATCTGACTCCGTGGCAGCGGACTCAGCTCGCGCGGCATCCGCAACGTCCCGGCATCTTGGATTACCTCAATTCGTTTTGCCGCGATTTTGTAGAGCTGCACGGGGACCGCGTCTTTGCGGATGATCAGGCCATCATGGGCGGGTTTGCACGGTTCAATGGGCGCTCACTCATGGTAATTGGACATCAGAAAGGGAGGACGCTCAAGGAACGCATGCAGCGGAACTTTGGGATGCCGAATCCAGAAGGATACCGCAAGGCGCTCCGCTTGATGAAACTCGCCGAGAAGTTCTCGTGTCCCATTTTGACCTTCATCGACACTCCCGGTGCCTATCCAGGAATCGGGGCGGAGGAACGCGGGCAGGCCGAAGCGATTGCACGCAACCTGCTCACAATGTCCAGGCTGAGGGTCCCCATTCTCTCGGTGGTGATCGGCGAAGGCGGCAGCGGTGGAGCGCTGGCTCTGGCGGTGGCTGATCGGGTGCTGATGCTCGAGCATGCCGTGTACTCTGTCATTTCACCGGAGGGCTGCGCAGCCATTCTTTGGGACGACCCAAACAAGACTCAGGATGCGGCCGCGGCGCTCAAGATGACCGCCAAGGACCTCTATGACGCAGGAGTGATCGATGAAGTGGTGCCGGAGCCACTCGGAGGCGCGCATCGGGACCCACGAGTGACGGCGGAACGTATGGCGAAATCTCTTGCGTCGCAGTTGGGACAGTTGGCCGAATGCCCACCAGAAGAACTGGTCGGTCGACGGGAGCAGAAATACCGAAGAATGGGCACCGTCGCTGATCCCTCGTTCAGCAAGAAATCGCCGAGCGGTGCGGCATGAATTGGAGACTGCGGCGCCGCCGTCTCATGGGTTATGCCACATGGCTCCGTCGTAGGTCTCGGTGGACTGATGGGTCAG
>JBHICF010000303.1:0-2734 GCA_046759485.1 Nitrospiraceae bacterium | reverse complement strand
ACTCGCGCTTCGTCAAAGGCGAGAAACGGAGAAGCTACCGACTGGCGTTCGTCCTGTTCTGGTCCATCCTCATGTATCTCTTTTTCAGTCATTTTGTCATAAGCGTCGGGATCATTCGGGAGACGAGTATGGTTCCGACGGTGCCCGAGGATGGCTACTACTTGGTCAATAAGTATATCTACTACTTTACCCGCCCCAAGCGAGGAGATATCGTCGTCCTGCGACGAAATGCCCATACGCCTGAGATCCTGAAGCGGGTGATCGGGCTGGAGGGTGAGACGCTGCTGATCAGGGACGGCCACGTTTTCATCGACGGTCGTCGATTGGACGAACCCTACGCTTTGGGCGGTACGTATCCCGATTTCGGTCCATATGCGATTGAGAAAGATACCTATTTCATCCTCGGGGACAACCGAAAGGTGAGTAAAGATAGCCGCCATTTTGGGACCGTTCCGTTTCAGAATATCGAGGGGAAAATCAAGCCAGGAGTATTCTTTCCGTTGTATTAGAGGGGCCCAGCTCCTTGTGGTCCTCCCTCCCTTCTTGATCCGGTCTAGCCCACGTTTTTGGTCATTCTCCGAGTCCCGTTTGCTCCTCGGGTTGAATTATCTTGCCCAGAGCCCCCGTCAGGATTTCCGATGAGGCTGTACGGAAACCGTCATTCTGGCAGGGGGGGTATCCTGTAACTACCTGTAATTACAAACAGATACAAGATTAGGAGTGGCCCAAGATATGCATACGATACATGGGCTGGTGTACGGGTGAACACGGTAGCTCAGAGGGATACTCGGACAGCTCATAGCAATCGCGGTTGAAGGCGAGCGGCGAGGCGAATGATGGCGGAAATCACTTCGGGGACGGACCGAACAAGAACAGAGGACGAAAGAGTTTTTTTTGACTGGCGTTATGTCAGGGGCCTGAGAGAGCGGCGAAGACATTACAGGATGGCCTTCATCCTATTCTGGTCCATCCTGATCGGTTACTTCGTTCAGGGATATGTCGTGAACCTCGGGCTTGTGATAGACAGGAGCATGCATCCGACGTTGACTAAGGAAGGTTATTATTTGGTCAACAAGTACATCTACCAGTTTGCGAATCCCGAGCGAGGGGACATTGTGGTGTTCAAGAGAACTCCAGATGCCGCTATGTTGGACGCCAAGCGCATTATCGGACTCCCCGGGGAGACCGTACTGATTAAATCGGGAGATGTCTACATAGATGGCCACCGGTTGGAAGAGGCGTACGCCGTTGGCAAAACACACCCGGATCTCGGTCCCCATTCCGTCGCCGAGGGTACCTACTATGTCCTCGGGGATAGCCGATGGGTGAGGGAGGACAGCCGGGAGTTCGGACCCCTTCCATTGAAGAAAATAGAGGGGAAGATCGCACCGGACAAGCTATTCCCATTCCGCTAAAAAGCCACGAGATGGGTGCGCGAGATCTCCAAGAATCTCTTATTAAGGTTGTAGAGCGCGCCCGGGGGATCGAGATCCGTCGATACGAGCAGCGAGAGGAAGGTCCCCTTCACGACGAACTACTGCCGACCATCAAAGAGGCCCTTTCAGAAGCGATCGATGCCTTCACCCAGGTGATTGAATCCTACAGCACCCCCATCACAGATGACGCTTCAGGTACCGTGTCAGATTCAACCGATGGCAGTTTTGGTTCCGACACGGATTCAACAAGGCATGGCGCCGAGCGGATCGCCGATATGTCATTTGTGGCCCGATGGGAGCTGCACCAAGAGCGTGAAGAACTTGGCAAGAACAGTTTTAGCAAAGAGATGTGGAACCTCGTTAACGCGTGCAGCAGCGCACGCCGGCGGTTAATCGCATCAGCGATTGCGGTCGAAAACGCCATCTGTGCACAGGAAGGTCTGACGAGTACCCTCCGTGATCTTTATCTCCGTGAGATCAGCCACTCGCTAGAAGTCCGGAAAGTGTATGCCCTGTTTCGACAAACCGTGCTGGGGAGCGGTCCGCCGAGCGGGAAAAATGTGCATCAGCGGCTACGCAAAGTTGCTACCGCCATTGCCAAACTCATTCGTAGCAACATTTACGGCGAGCTGCGTACCACCGATCGTGTCCAAATCGAAGGACTCCGTAGCCGGCTCGCCGAGTGGCTGGGGGCGGACCATGATGGCGACCCGCATGGAGGTCTCAGGCTTTGGCAGGATATCGAGAACCTCTCCGAGCTTTTGCTGGGGATAAACAACCGGAGTGAACTTCGTGAACATGATCAGAGCCTTGTTACCGAGGCCTATACCAGCCTTTTCCAGAACGATCGCGTGCCTGATTCGATTGCTGAGGAGCTACGGGTCCGGTTGCAGTCCCTGTTCGGCAGGGACACGGAAGTGGACCGTCTGATTGTCATTGAAGGACCCCATACACCCGAGGACTGGAAAAGCCCACTCGAAAGGCTCCTTGAAAGCTTGAGCCCCAACAGGCAAGAAACGGATTGGCCCGAGGTATCACTAGAGTCGTTTTGAAGTACCCAGGGGACATCGATAAATCTCGCTCCGCCCCCGCAAGCCTTTGCATTTCGTAGATCCAGAAAGCTCAGCTATAATTATCGCCAATTTCTCGGTAAGGAGGTGAAAACCTTATGGCCTACTACCTCGTGCGGGCCAGGCCAAAACGAGAGCGCATGTCGGACCTCGAAAAATTACTTGCGCAGCACGCCTTTATTGACCTGCGTCCATTCGGCCAATCGCTAACCGCCGGGCTTAGCGGTG
>JBHICF010000302.1:0-2735 GCA_046759485.1 Nitrospiraceae bacterium | reverse complement strand
AAAGGTGTGGTTCTGCGTGAACGATGTTCCCGTCATCCCGTTTCCAACCTTCAGGTATTCCTTGGCGGAACGGAAGACCGGGTTCCTCATCCCCACCATCGGATACGATAACCAGTTCGGTTTCAGGTACAGACAGGGGTTCTTTTTGGACATCAATCCAAGCCACGATGTCACCATTTCGCCGTTTGTGCTGAGTAAGCGCGGCTATGGGAGTGATCTGGAATATCACTATGCCCTCAGCCGTCGAGCGAAGGGTGAGTGGTTGGGGTTCTTCATTCAAGACACAGAAATAGATCGGGCGCGCGGAGCGTTCAGAGGCTTTCACACCCATCAGTTCAACCCCGATTTATCGCTCCGTGTCAACGCGAACCTCATCACCGACCGGGATCTCCTGAATGACCTAGCGAACTCCGGAGCCTTGCGGGCTCTTCCGAGCCTTGAGTCAAACTTCGATCTCAATCAGCGGCTCGACCACGGGCAACTGTATTTGCGTGCTCAGTACCTGCAGCCTGTCGGCGAGGGGGGAGCGACCACGTTCCAGCGGCTTCCCGAGATCGGACACCGACTCGTGGGTGTGCGCCCGGGCCAGGGACCCGCTCAGCTTGGCATGGAATCCACCGTGCTCTATTGGTACCGAGAACAAGGATTCGACCTGGGCCGGGCGGACTTGATGCCTACCTTCGAGACCGATACGCTGTCACTAGGACATGTCGTCGGGATCATCCCCCAGGCACGCCTGCGCGGCGTGTTTTACACGAGAGGAACGACCACGACGGATGCTGTGGAGCGTGGGACCTTCTGGATCGGACCTCGAGCCATCTCGCGGCTGACCCGGCGGTTTAGTCTCGAGGGAGAGCGGAGTCTCGTCCATACCATTGAGCCCGACGTCATCTATGAATATGTCCCCGCAACCGATCAATCGGATATCGTGCAAGTTGACGCTGTCGATGACCTGCCCAGAAAGAATCTGTTCACCTACTTGGTGTCGACTCGATTAGTCGAGCAAGGGCGAGGAACTTCGAGCACTTGGCTGGATTTGAGGGTAGGACAGAGCTATAACCTCGGCAACCGCCAACCGCCTGCGCCGAAGCTGTCTGACTTGTGGGCCAAGGCTGTGGTTGGAAATGTGGCGCCTACGGGAGGGTCGGTCTCCTTGACCCTTGACACGTTTTTTGATACCGGCAGCGGCGAGTTCAGCCAATGGAATACGGACTTCAGGTATCAACAGAGCTCCATTTGGTACGTGGAGTTTTCTCAGCGATTCGCTCGCAAAGGTGACCGAGTCCGTCGAGGCGATATCTGGAACCCGCTGTCCTTCGGCGAGGTTCTCACCGCAACCGAAGATTTAAAGTTTTTGACCTCTACTGGGGCCATCAGGTTGCCCTTGGGGTTCACGCTCGGGGCGAAATCCTACTATAACTTTGAGACGGAACAGAGTGAGGAACTCGATGTGGTGGGGTTGTATCAGAACCCTTGTCGATGCTGGTCGTTGGGGGTCTATTTCATCGAGTTTCCAGATCGAACCCAGGTGAATTTCATGGTGAGTTTAACAGGCCTTGGCTCGACCGCCGGATTAGGGGCCCGACTGTTCCAAACGATCCTCGGGCCTCTGTTCGGACAAGAGCGCGGTGTTCCCTGGGCCACTCGCTAGCCTCGCGTTCGACGGGGCCTGCCGCCAGGGCCAACGCGTGTTGCATTGACAGTCCAACGTATGCCAGAAATAATTCGGTGTTCGACGTCAAGCGACAAGGGTCATAACCGTGCCGGCATGGCATGCCTTCGGAGGTGCCCGATGAACGTACCGATGTTGCACCGCTGGTTTGTCTCCTGGTGGTCTTGTTTCCGCCTGCTCGCGCTGGTGGGCATTCCGATGCTCCTGTTGCAGGCGGCGTCTGCGGACGCCTCCGCAGAAAGGGAAAGAGACTATCTGAAGAGAGCGAAGATCTATCTTGCGGCAGCCGATTACAGGCGGGCGATCGAGGCCTGTCTCCATGAGGTCGACGAAGCTCCGTCCGCCGAGAGTTACGTCTACCTCACATACGTCTATCATGCGTTGGATGGGTACTTGGAGCATCTCGCCAGAACGGATAAATGGGTGGCGGTGGAGCAGCTGTATATCAACCTCGCGCTCCATGATGTCGAGAACCTCGTGGACTCGACAGACGTCCTGGCTCGCATTGCGAAGGAAGTGATCCACACCAACCTGCTCAGACACTCTGATGTCTCGGCGGCCATGGCCGCGCGGCTTGATCGCCCAACGGTGTCGCGTCTCTGGAAACAGCAGACTGCGTGGCGTGAGGCCCGTCCAGATTCATGGTGGACTGGTGTTCCAGAAGGGTGGGCCTGGTAGTGCTTGTTGAGCCAGGTGCGCTCTGAAGTGCTGGCGGGAGGAGGTGCCTGATGAGCTGGGCACGCAATCTGGGTCTTTGTGTCATGCTGTCCCTGGTACTCGGAACACAGCTGGCGATTGATCTCCCGCTGTATGGATCGGAAAAGGTTTCGCATGTTGACAACGGGATGAAGATCTATACGTCTGGAGTCACGTCACACGGACGTGTGGTCGAGAACAGCCATGGCATGGAAGGGGTCGGCTGCGTCATGTGTCACGGCCCGGACGGACGCGGCGGTTCCATGCATGGGATCCCGGTGCCGAATATTACGTTTCCCTTTCTCACCGATCCAAAAGGATACGAGCATCCGACTGGCCGGAAGCGGCCTGCGTATACGAATGAGGA
>JBHICF010000301.1:0-2735 GCA_046759485.1 Nitrospiraceae bacterium | reverse complement strand
CGTAGGGATACGGTTTATAGAGAGACGACGTCCACTCCCACACATTGCCGGCCATATCCATAACCCCGTAGGGCGATCCTCCCAGGGGATAGCTGCCGACAGCCGTGGTCCCATCTGTATAACCGGCATTCACGCGGTCAGCCTCATAGCGATTGCCCCAGGGATACTGCCGGCCATCGGTACCCCGGGCCGCCTTCTCCCACTCTGCCTCGGTCGGTAGGCGCTTTCCGGCCCATCGGCAGTACGCCACCGCCTGTTGCCAACTGATCACGGTGACGGGATGGTTGGCTCTTGTCGGATCGTCATAGGCCCGCCCGACCGGCCGGGTGCATGCCCCGTCTTTCACGCAGCGGCGGTAGCGCGCGTTCGTCACTTCGAACTTGTCGATCCAAAAATCCCGGACGAAGACTTTCGAGACTGGCTTTTCATCATCGTCGGCCTCTGCGTCGTCCGACCCCATAATGAACTCGCCGGCCGGGACGAACACCATCTGAACGTCGTCGCTCGCGGACATGACAGCGGCGGGCCGATCAGCACCTCGAGCCGTCTGCTGCGCGTAACCGATGAAAATTCCCAGAGCTAGCACCGGTACGAGAAAGCGCCGGCTTTTTTTCATTTCATTCGTCTCCCCCTGCCGCCCTCAGTCCTTATCTCCTCTATGTATAAATCTGGGCCAGAAAACGCAACTGGGAAAACAGAGGAAACGGGGCAGCGAGGAATGGAAGCGTGTGTCAGCTGTTCAGAGGGGAGTTATCGTTTCGGGGGGTCAATTAATCGTCTGGACGCGACGCCAGCATCCGTACAGGTGTTCCCATCGCTCTGGGCTCTCCCCACCATACCTGGTCACGAGCGCGACCCGTCCAAGAGCATCCGTAAAAAGAATCTCCGGCTCTAGCGAAGTACCCTCGGCTCCTGCTAGCCAAGCCTTGGCCTGTTCTTCGGTGGTAATCTCCATATCTTGACCATCTGCGGGAAGCGTTGTTATCCAGGAAACGAGACACTCCCTGGTCGGTTGGCAGCAGGTACCCTGGGCGGCCCGCCTGGACTCCGGCCGTCGGTTTTCCAATCTCACAATGAGCTTCAAAAGGATATCTTGTTGCTGTTCCTCCGACTCCAACGTCTGCCAGTATCTCAGCAACGGCAACGCCCGGGCATCCGAGAGATTCTGAAGTATCCACCAGTGGCTGGTCTTGTCCGGGAGCGAGTCGAAAATCCGCAGGTAGCGCTTCGTTTGCTTTCCCGAGATATGCCTCGCCAGCCCGTACAGCATGTGATTACGCACCCAAGGATTACGAGGACGAGCCCCTGTTTCAAGCCAGAACAGGAGCTCCTCGAGATCCTGCTCATCCATTCGCCCGCCCTCCTTCGAGGAGTTCAGCCGAAATTGCAGCGTGGGGGGTTGCCAGATGTCCCAGTAATCGCGGAACTGCGCCCCTTCCCGGACCTCGATATTGCCGTGCATGAGCTCCCATTGCACATACTGGACAGGCTCGCCCCTCAACAGCGCCAGTGCAGGCGTGGCAAATGTCTTGCCAAAGCGGGCAAAGCCGATCCTGGCGATCTGGGCACGCTGCCAGGCATCCTCTTCTCCGTTGAAGAGCTCCATCCAGAAGTCGATGGACTCGGCCGAACGTAAGGCGAGGGCGCGGATGGCAAAGTAGCGGGTATAAAAGCAGGGGGCCCGGGTCAAATCCCGGAGCAGGTCCAGCTCGGCCTCGTTCTGTCTCCAATCAACGCTCGGTGCCAGAAATCCCATGAAGTAGACCGCCAGCGTCGCCCGTCGGCTGCAGCGCTCACCGGCAATCGTGAATAACTCTTCCCGTCCCCGCTGATGACTCGGTATCAGGTGCAGGTGCCGATGCAACTCATCGAGAAAGGGGTAGTGGTGGTCCGCCAAAAGGTTCTCGGCCAGATTCCGGTCGTCGCGGCTATTGGCCACCTGTTGGATGAGGCTGTTGGCGCGCTGGTTTCCAATATTGCGTAGCGCCTGCAACACCACACCGCGTTTATAGCGGCTGCCAGAATCGAGATGGCGTCCGAGGACATCGATGGCCTCCTCGGTCTTCCCCGTGACCACTAGGGCGTATACGACGGTAAAGACCAGGTCTTCCCCGCCAAACCCAGCCGGTATCTCGGGCGGTAGATGGTATGCGTGAGAACGACGCTGTAATTGGTTCAGCGTCCGATCGAGCAGTTTCGGGACGGGCCAATCCGGGAACCCCTCGTCCTTGTCGAGGACCAGGAGTGCCGATCGCGCCAGCACATGGTCGAGGTAAGACGCCTCATCACCCTTCGCATACTGGATGATCTCGGCAACTTGGAGCTGCTGCGAGGTGCCCATCTGAATCGTACGCAACAGAGAAAGCTGGATCGGCTCGGCCGACGCCGTCGCCGGCACCAGCAGTATCAGGCTCAGGACAAGGATCCGCATCACCAGCCTTGAGGCCTTGGGGACTTGACGGTGATCGTCCCGTGAAACCGTAACGGAACATCACCGACCAGCTCGATCGTACTCAGCTGTGCCTCGCTCCAGGGATAGGAAATTTGAACTGGAGAAATCACACCTTGCTCTCGGAGCACCGGTTGGGACTGCAGCATCAGCCTCTGCGTGATTAAGCGATGAGCGATCCCGGTTACGGCCCGTGTGCAGGCGTCGTGTTCATTCGTCGCCGTGTTGGCCTCGCACCATTGCTGCAACGCCCGAGCTTTGCACTGCTGATGGATGCTCTTCAGTT
>JBHICF010000300.1:0-2742 GCA_046759485.1 Nitrospiraceae bacterium | reverse complement strand
GACACCACCCCACCCCTCCTCCTTTAGATCAATAGGGTTCCCCAGCGTTTTCGCTGCCTTCCGCTGTTCCTAGGTTACCGTACCCCACCATGACCAAGACTAAAGTGGATCACGAGTTGCGCAAAGTTCGGCGCACGCCTGATCTGGGAAGAGCTAACTTGTAAGGTGAGGCTACGTGCTAGATAGACCGAGGGCAGGGTTCTCAGGGAATAAACAGACGGACGTCCCCTTGTTCCTTATCCGTCTTCGAGCCCGTTGACGTTCCGCACTCCATACACAGGTACTCGTACAAGTTTCCACTTGGCAGCACCAGGAGCAGTCGCTCTCTCGTGGGCGTGGCTTGTCGACACTTTGGACAAAACAATAGAGAAGCGCGAAAGGCTCCGTACTGTTCTGAGGAGGAGGGAGTCTGCCCGCTCGCTGACGGCGTGCCGCTGCTGGCGCGCGGTGGACGAGGCCGCTGGGACGGAGGCCAGGGAGGAAACCCTGGAGGCCGTGCAAAAGGTGGTGGCATGTGCGGATTCTAACGAACGGATCGGCAGGTGGTCAAGGGAGCGGACCGCCAGATCCGCCTTCGTTTTCTCCAATTGACGCCCTAGCGCGACCCTTGATGAGTCGCCAGAGTGATCGAACGAGCTGAACCACGATGTAGGCCAGCACGCCTATCAATAAGCCAGAAGCTCCTGCTTTGTCCCACGGCCAGCGTTCTGGGGCGTGCAAGACGAACCCAAGTGCGATATGCCCGCCTAGACCGAGGCAAAG
The DNA here is from genome assembly GCA_046759485.1 of Nitrospiraceae bacterium. Taxonomy (GTDB): domain Bacteria; phylum Nitrospirota; class Nitrospiria; order Nitrospirales; family Nitrospiraceae; genus JBHICF01. The sequence goes on along the minus strand of JBHICF010000300.1, from coordinate 1,980 downwards.
GGCAAAGATGATCCATTCTCGAGCTAGCATCGACTTCAGGGGTACACCCATGGGCTTTCCGTTCGGACTGCTGAGTGCTACGTCAGGAGTATAGACACAGGGCTTGCAGAGAGTCTACACACGGACAGGTGGCCCAGGCCCAGGCCGGGGGTCATGATGAAGTCGAAGCGGACTAGCGACTGTGGCTAACTGCGGGGGGAACGACGAACGTACTGGCGAGGCTCAGCCTTCCGTTCCAACCGAGCTCTTCGTGGTTTCGATTTCGGTCGCTGTGATCAGGCTGGTGAGGTACTCTGAGACAAATAAGAGTGCTTCTTCACGGCCGTCCGCTCTTCGTCCCTTCTCGCGGCGTTGGACGGAGAGCTCGTGATCCAAGTCCGACTTCACGTCACCTAAAATCCGTTGGAGGGACGACGGGGTCAGATTGCTGTCCATATCCTCCAGTTCCTGGCAGCGATCAAGAACCCAGTTGAGCCCTTCAATTTTCCCTGTGTAATGCTCATGTTCAGCCATGTCGATTCGTGACATGGTCGTGGCGAAGGCCTGCGCTTCGTACACGAGGTTATAGAAGCTCTTGACAGACCTTTGTAACGTGGAACTCATACTTGCCCTCTTTTCCTGGTCACTCTATGTACCTGTCCCATTATACATGAGATCGGGGGTCCTACAAGCGCTTTTCACTATCTTTTTTACGTAAAAAGTAGGGAGTGGAATTCGTTCATAAATCCGTAGTACAGGGGGGCAAAGTCCTTCAGGCTTTGGGGGCTGTTGTCCTTGAGCCGCTTGAAGAAAAGAATCTGATGGCGTGGGTCGAGCTGTTCCAGCAACTGGCCCAACTGGGCCATGGTGTAACTGCCGGTTGGCACACTCAGGACATAGTGAACGAGCCGTTCCACGAACTGTTCTGCAATGTAGTCACTGGAAATCAGACCTTCGGGGAGCTTGCCAGACTTGAGGAATTCATGAAACGGCAACGCCTGCGCGGCCACCGGGATTGGTACATCAGAGGATGGTGTCATCGAGTCGCCCGCGCGCCAGTGGGTTTCACCTCCATGAGTGGCTGCACTCTACTCAATGGCTCGCCAAGGCGTCAAGCCATTCTCCGCTAGCGACCACGCCACCTTGCGCGCAGGTAACCGTGTTCTTCCATGCTCGAAGCGCATTCAAGAAAAAGTTCGCAGAAAAAAGAAGGGCAGGGGGCTCGATCGAACCCCCTGCCCTACTTCCGCTAGAACTGACTGGCAACTTACAGCCAGTTCACCCGCTCCGCCGGCCGGATATAGATCGGCTCTTCGACCTGGGTCCGCGCCACTTCCTTACCCGACTTGTTGAAGCCCAGCACGGTGTCGTTGTACATCTCGAACCGCTTCCCGTGAATCTGGGTCTCGAACACTTTCGGGCCCGGAATGACGTCGTACCGGAAGACAATCTGCTGGCTCGCGCGCCACAACTGCAGCACGGCCAACAACTCCCGGCTCGGGACCAAGTACTTCTCGATCGCGTTGTCCACGCCCGGCCCAAACATCTGCCGCGCGTAGCCCCGCGGAGAATTCCGCGGCGGAATGTAGAATCCGTTCGGCTCTGTACCCCACTGTGGATACAAGGGCAACGCCACCTGCTCTACTCGAATCGCGAAATAGAGCGGGTGCCACCGATCTTCCGCCCACAGACCGTCTTCGCCGATGCGGTTGAGGCCCTGCATCCGGATCTTTCCGACGCAGGCTGCCATGCAACGTGTTTCCATCGGCTCGCCGCCGGTCAGCGGGTCTTTCCCTTCAACCCGCGGGTAGCAGGCGATACACTTCTCGCTGACCCGCGTCGTGCCACGATACATCGGTTTCTTGTACGGGCACTGTTCGACGCACTTCTTGTAGCCCCGGCACCTGTTCTGGTCGATCAGCACGATCCCGTCTTCCGGCCTCTTATAGATGGCCTTCCGCGGGCAGGCTGCCAGACAGCCCGGGTAGGTGCAGTGGTTGC
>JBHICF010000299.1:0-2749 GCA_046759485.1 Nitrospiraceae bacterium | reverse complement strand
CTTTCCACATAGTAGGAGCCGCCCAGAGGATCGACCACGTTGGTCACGTTGGTTTCCTCGGCGATGATCTGCTGGGTACGCAGTGCTATCTTCATCGCCTCCTCAGTGGGTATTGCGAAAGCCTCGTCCATGCCGTTGGTGTGAAGACTCTGGGCCCCGCCGAGCACCGCCGCGAGCGCCTGTAATCCCGTGCGTACGATATTGATCTTGTACTGCGGCTTGGTGAGTGTCGCAGCAGCGGTCTGGCAGTGGAATCGAAGGCGCATGGACGTCGAGCTCTTTGCGCCGAATCGCTCTTTCATGATTTTCGCATATACCCGGCGTGCAGCACGGAACTTTGCGATCTCCTCGAAGAAGTCGGACTGGGACACGAAATAGAACGAGAGGCGCGATGCAAATTCGTCCACCGGCATACCGGTTTTCGAGACTTCCTCGACATAGGTAATGCCGTTGGCGAGCGTGAACGCGGCCTCTTGAAGCGGGGAGGCACCGGCTTCGGAGATGTGGTACCCGGAGACATTCACCGCGTTGTAGCGTTTCATGTGCTTTGCGCAGAAGGTAATGCAGTCGCGCACGATGCGTACCGATGGCTCGATGGGAAATATCCACTCCTTCTGGGCCATGTACTCCTTGAGGATATCGGCCTGTATAGTTCCCGAGAGCTTGTCGAGGTCGTAGCCTCGTCTCTGCGCCAGCACGACGTACATGGCGAGCAGAATCCAGGCGGTCGGATTGATCGTCATGGAAACCGATATGTTCTCAAGGTCGATATCGGCGTACAGCGCTTCCATATCGGCCAGTGTGTCGACGGCAACGCCCTCGCGGCCCACCTCTCCTTCACTCATGGGATGGTCGGAGTCGTATCCCATCAGGGTCGGCATGTCGAAATCGGTGGACAAGCCGGTCTGACCCTGGGCGATCAGATACTTGAAACGCTGGTTGGTGTCTTCCCCGGTCCCGAAGCCCGCGATTTGGCGCATCGTCCAGTTGCGGCCGCGGTACATCGTCGGATAAGGGCCGCGGGTGAACGGGTACTGGCCGGGGAGCCCGATGTCTTCCAGAGGGATGTCTTGCACATCGAGCGCGGTGTAGACCCGCTTGACGTCGAAGTCGCCGAGGGTCGAGAAGCGGGGCTTGCGCTCGGGCTGACGCTCGACGAAGGAGGCCACCTCGTTGTCTTCCCAGGCTTCGACCTGGGCGGCCAGAGCGTCGAGCTCGGCATGGTCGTAGAGGGTCTCAGTCATGATTCCATCTCGCTCCAAATCTGGTCAAGCAACGTTCTTGCCGCTGCGTACGGATGAATCTCGCCGGACGACAGCCGGCGCGTGAGATCGGAAAGCTTGCCTTCACGGTGATTTTCGAACTCGTCTCTCAAGATGTTCTCCGCAGACTTCAAAAGCCGCGCTTCCGCGATCCGCTGGCGCCGTGCCTCGAGCTCACCCGACGCCTTCAACACCTCCAGATGTTCGTCGATGCACGAGAGCAGGGCTTCCATCCCCCCTCCGGTGAGCCCGTTCGTCGGGATGACGGGCACCTGCCAGCCGCTTTCGGGGGTAAGCTGCGCAGTCATCGTCAACATGGCTTTGAGATCGACAACGGTCTTGTTGGCATCCGGGCGATCGCACTTGCTGACTACATGGATGTCAGCGATCTCGAGGATGCCTGCCTTGATCGCCTGGATGTCATCGCCTAGCCCTGGCGCGGACACGACGACGATGGTATGTGCGGCTTGCACCACGTCGACCTCGTCCTGGCCGACGCCAACCGTTTCGATGAGCACTAGATCGAAGCCGGCCGCGTCCAGAATATCGACCGCGCTCAATGTCGCGCGGGCCAGTCCCCCGAGAGCACCGCGTGTCGCCATGCTGCGCACGAAGATGCCAGGGTCGCAGGCGAGGTCGTTCATGCGCACCCGGTCGCCGAGAATGGCGCCTCCCGTGAACGGGCTGGATGGATCTACCGCGACGACACCGACCCGCCGATCCGAACGCCGGGTTGCTTGGCAAAGCTTTGCGACCAGCGTCGATTTGCCGCTGCCGGGGACACCGGTGATGCCGACGATGTGGGCCTTGCCCGTATACTGATAAATTTTGCCGAGAGCGTTGAGGCACTCCTCGGCTGCAACCTCCGCCCGGGTGATCAATCTCGCGATGGCCGGCACTGCTCCGGCCAGTACCGGTTCCACCAGCGCCATCGATGGCGTCGGATTGCCCATGGATCAGGAGGTCTTGCGCAGTCGTGCGTTCATTTCCCGGACCATGTCGCGGTCGTCGATGACCCGGCGCGCTTTGAAATCCGTCCGTGGGAAGATGTTGGCCGCCACGACCTCCACGTTTGTGCGGATGCCCAAGGTACGCTGCAGGATCCCCGCTGCGTCGTCGCGAAACCTGGCGATCCCCTCGTCGTCGGCGTAGACCGCGACTTCGGCCTCGATCTGGACGAGGAGCTCGTCCATCGTTCCTTCGCGCGTGATGATGATGCGATGTTCCCCGCCGTAATCGGACATGCTGCTGAGCGCCGCGTCCACCTCACTCGGATAGACGTTCTCACCGCGCACCGTGAAGGCATCGTCGATGCGGCCGAAAATGCCGTTCGGCAAATGCGGATAGGTCCGCCCGCAAGGAGTGGGCCCGTCCTGCCACAAGGCGAGGTCCCCCGAGACCAGGCGAATCATGGGCTGGGAAGTACGCTCGAGATGGGTGTAGACCGGCGTCCCCCGCTCGCCGAAGGGAACCCGACGAAACGTCCT
>JBHICF010000298.1:0-2755 GCA_046759485.1 Nitrospiraceae bacterium | reverse complement strand
CGATGGTACTGCTCTGGAAACGGAGTGGGAGAGTAGGTCGTTGCCGGGATAAAAACGCAGCGCCCGGGTCAAATTGGCCCGGGCGTTCGTGTATTCTATGTGCACCTCGAAATAGAGTAACTGGGTTATCGAGTTCTGGCCCTCCCTATCAGTTGCTTCTTCAAGGCGGGCTTTTGGAGGGGAGCGTCATGAAATTCCATCACGTCGGGATGGTGGTGCGGTCGGTGAGCGACGCCGAGAAGCTGTGCCGGGAGCGACTCAAGGACGATGCGCCGCTGGTCTGGGGGCCGGTGCCGGCATTTCAGTGTGTTGTTGCCTTCTCGACCAGGTTTCCGATGATCGAATTCATTGTTCCCGAGCCGGAGTCGAAGCTCGTCAAGTTCCTCGGGGGCAAGTCCATCATCCACCACATCGCGTTTGCCGTCGAGGACGTCCGCCATCCTGCGCCTTTTTCGTCGGCTGACCTCATATTCGATGAGCCAGCGCCCGCGCCCGTCCAGGGGCTCCTGGTCAACTTTCTCAAACCCCTTGAGGGGCTCCTCGTTGAGGTGGTGCAGGAGCCAAGGCCCAAGAGTTGATCGCGCACCAGAAGTTGACAATTCGGATCTTGGAAGCGCGCGCCGTGAACGTGCCAATGCGACGCCCGCTGCGAACAAGCGGCGCCACGATGATGGGCACGGGTCCGCTGGTGCTGATCGATCTCCTGCCCGAGGAAGGCGTGACGGCTTGTGGCTACGTCTTCTGCTCCACGCCGCTCGCGACCCAAGCCCCTCATGCCCTCCAGCACCCGGCCCTCGCCCGACTGCCCTGGAGACGGGGTGGGAGAGTAGATCCTTGCCCGGACAAAAAAAGCCCCGGGTCGTTTGACCCGGTGCTTTTCATTTAGGTGTTCGTCGCTCACAGGGAAGTCAGCACCGCCGTCGGTACCGCATTAGACGCGTATTAGGCAGTGCCAGCCGGGCCAACTAGATCTATTGACCCGATCTGCTGGGCGAGCATTTCGGCCTCCTCAATCGGGTACAACCATAAAAGGCAGCCGGTCTGCTTAACCTCTTGACCGACCTCTGACACTTCGGCCGGGTCCCATCCCCCCATCAGGATCATCGTTGGCCTCTCGATATTCTTCAGCGATGTCGTGGCGTGGCATGAGAGCATCAACACGTGGTCCCTAAGCGGCCATCCAGGCGGTTGGCCGAAAAGCGTAACAAGCGACTCGACGCCGGTCTTTCGGTGCTTTACGGACGTGACCGGTGGAACGATGCCATTGGGAGGGTCAGTATTTGCTTGGACAGCAGCCTTTCTCCGCCATTCCGCCGTGATGGTCAGCGCGGCGGGAAGCGCACCTTTGAAGACGTAGCGTAAGTAAACTCGGTCGGTCTTGCGCATCGCCAGGTCTAGCGCTTCGAAACCCGCGGCATGGTAGATATGAAGCTCGAAAACCTCACCGATACTGTCGGCAAGGCGAAAGGACGGCCGAATGATCTCAGTCTTGACCTTCCCGGTCTGCGAGAAATGAACCCGGCCGTGTGGATGGTGTGAGAGCTTAACGAGGTGCGACGTGACCATCCCGCCCTCTCGCAGAGAAATAGTGCACGGCGGGCCGGATCCAATAGATGCGCTCGTTACGATGCCGGACCCGGTTCCGAAGTAAGGAGTGGAAACAAAAAGGCTTCCGTCCTTCTTGTTGAAAACAATCTGGCAGATCTGATAGTTGGAGCCGTAGGTACCGACCACAACAACCGCTTTTGAAGCTGCGAAAAAGCGAATTCGTCCTTCCTGTACTACAAAACGTCTATTGCCGAGACTTTTTGGATTGATGACAGTCATATTTGGGTAAAACTATTCGTCGCTCACTCCATTTCAGTTTTTACGTCCACAATTCCCAGTTGATGTAGTATCCTTTCCAAGTCCGCTCTAACTGGTCTATTCACCGTGAGATCGTCTGGCGAAATACCGAGAAAGGCACGACCGATAACGGAGTAAAAATCAGCTCCGAAACAAAATAAGCGCTCCATTACGTCATACGAGGGCACTGTCTTAGTAACAACCGCGTACTCGCTGTGTGCAATAACTTTGTTTCTGGCTTTTTTAAACCTGTGGAGATCGCTCCCATACTGCTCTCTAAATGCGTCAACCGTGGATTCTAGCATACACACGGGGCACGTTACGGGGGAGGTGCCGCCGTACTCTGCGACGAAGTCTTTAATGCTGGCATCATTCAGCAAAGTTGGGCCTGTTTGGCGCAAACCAGCGATTACGCCATCAATAGAGTTGAGATCATATCGGTCCTCTTTTTCGTAAACCTTACAAACGCCTAACACAATTGAGTCGATAGCTCGATACCGAACCTGCGAAAAGAATAAATTGCCAGCGTTACACGCCTCGATGCCAGACCAGTTCACCGAAAGCAGACAGTGTATGTCCAAATCCTGCCGAAGGGAGTGTAAGATCTTGGCGAGGCCAATGTTTTTCAGATCAATTGGTGAGCCTAAAGCAGAGTCCGATGTCATATTGTGTACCATTCGAACAGATGAACTAGAAAAATGCGCGAGTCCTGCATGTAATTGCCCGTTCCATAGAGTGACTGACTTTGGGCCACATTTTACCACAGACCATGATTAAATTGAAGGAAGGGAGGAAGGAATAAAGTCCAATTACTGATACGTTAAGCCCTCCTGCGCCGATGGTACTGCCCTGGAGACGGGGTGGGAGAGTAGGTCGTTGCCGGGATATTTAAGAGCGAACGCCCGGGTGA
>JBHICF010000297.1:0-2763 GCA_046759485.1 Nitrospiraceae bacterium | reverse complement strand
TGTTAGGCGCCACCCCATTCGTGCTTCGCCAAGTGCTCCTGACATCTGAATCGGCCGTGCAAGGCGTTGTTCTTCGAGGGATCGATCCCGTCAATGAAGTGCGTGTGACTGAGCTCGGGAATAACCTCATCCGTGGCAGGCTGGAAGATCTCCAGATCAAGAACCGCAAGCCCGGCGATGCAGAAAAAGCTGATACTCAGTATCCGGGCATCGTGCTCGGCAAAGAGTTGGCCATTCGATTGAAGGCCTTTGTCGGAGATAATATCAACGTAGTTTCTCCTGTTGGTCGGATCAGCGCCGTGGCCATGGTACCCAAGATTCGGACGTTTACCATCGTCGCCATTTTTGAGTCGGGAATGTACGAATATGACTCCGCATTGGCCTATATCGGACTTGGTGAGGCCCAGAAGTTCTTTAACATGGGCAAGACCGTCACCGGCATCGAGGTGAAAGTGGAGGATGTCTTTCAGGCGGCGCAGATTGCCCTTTCCATCGAGCGCACGCTTGGATTTCCATACTGGGCGAGAGATTGGATGCAGCTCAACCGGAACCTTCTCACAGCTCTGCAGTGGGAGAAAACGATGATGTTTCTCCTCCTGGTGCTCATCACGGTCGTCGCCTCCTTCAACATCGTGAGCACGCTGACGATGATCGTGAACGAGAAGCAGCGGGAAATCGCAATCCTCAAAGCGATGGGTGCGACCCGCAGAGCCATTATGCGGGTCTTCATGCTGAACGGCCTGATCATCGGTCTCACCGGGACTGCGCTTGGGATTCCCCTAGGCTACACCTTCCTATGGTTCATCGAGAAGTATTACACGTTTGATCCGTCTGTTTACTACATCTCACAGATCCCGGTGAACGTTCAGGCGTTCGACGTGATCCTCGTCTCATGTGCGGCCATCTTGATCAGCTTTGCCGCCACTTTGGTTCCCTCGTGGCAGGCTGCGAAGCTGGATCCCGCGGCTGCGCTGCGGTACGAATAACGGGAAGAGGGCGGTTTTGTGATTCAGGTGGTCAACCTACGAAAATCTTTTCCGATGGGGGAGCAAGTCATCTCAGTCCTCAGAGGAGTCCACTTGGAGATTGCCCGCGGCGAAATGTTGGCCATTGTCGGCGCCTCCGGAGCTGGAAAGAGTACGCTTCTCCACATCATCGGTACTCTGGACAAGCCGACGAGTGGGACTGTGTTTTTTGATGGGCGAGATCTCTTTCAGCTCTCGGAGCTTGAGCAGGCCGAATTTCGAAACCGGCGTATCGGCTTTGTGTTCCAGTTTCATCACTTGCTCCCGGAGTTCACCGCGCTTGAGAACACATGCATGCCGGCCTTGATACAGAATCGTGCCTCAACTGACGCTCGCCAGGAAGCGGCCCGCTTGCTGAAGGAAGTCGGTTTGGAGCATCGACTCCATCACAAGCCAGGAGAGCTGTCTGGTGGTGAGCAACAGCGTGTGGCAGTGGCACGCGCCCTGATGCAAAGGCCCGATCTGGTCCTTGCGGATGAGCCAACAGGGAACCTCGACACGCATACGGGTGAAGCCCTGTTTGCCCTCCTTCGTGACTTGAACAGGACGTGTGGAACCGCGTTCGTCATTGTCACACATAATGAAAAATTATCTGCCCAAGCCCACCGGGTTGTTCGTATGGAAGATGGGGCCATTTCGCCAGCTTAAGACCCCTGAATTCAAGGCTTCCCTGACCCCTCCTGTCTAATCACTTCAACCGGTTCATCCCTTTCAAAGTGCACCCATCATCAGGATTTGGGCCTTTTTTGACTGGGTCATATCATCTGGTAGGTTTAAACATGAGCACATTCCTCCAGCATGCGCCGAAAGGACTGGGCCATGGGAATAGTATCAGCCAGTGTTCGTGCGGGGTTACTCGGGTGGTCCGTGGCTGTATGCCTTTTGAGTGCCATCCCGGCGAAAGCCGCGGAATTCGCCATTGTCGGCCCGCGCGCGACTGGGATGGGTGGCGCGGGCGTGGCGGTCACGACAGACTCGATGGCTACCTACTGGAACCCGGCCGGCTTAGCCATGGAATCATCCCTCGATATCCAGGTTGCTCAGGCCAGCCTCCAGGGAATTGATCGACTGGGCGTCAAGGATACGCTCGATGACATCGACTCACTTGACCTCACTGACACCTCTCTGTTGAACCAAGCTAGACTCCAAAATTTGCTGAACAAGCTCAATGAGCCCGGTACTTCCCTCTCTGCTATCGGGTCCGCGGGTCTGTACGCAAAAGGATCCATCGGTAACTTCGCGCTGGGGTTTAACGCATCAGATGTCGCCACCGGCGGCATGTTTCTGCCTGACCCTGTCTCGGTCACCGTGGGTAGTTCGCTTACGATCAACGGCGACTTTACGATACAAGGCTTGGAAGCCAGGCAAGTCGGCCTTTCGTATGCGTATGCCTTGCCGAGTCGCACCCTGGCCATTGGCGCAACAACGAAAATCATTCAGGGTGCGGCGTATCTGGGAAATGTTGGAGTAGCGGGGGCGAATGGTGACTTGCGTTTCACCGATGATCTCGGCAAAGCCGAACTGTCAACGGCCATGGGAGTTGACGCAGGAGTGATGCTTCGCCCCGCCTCCTGGCTGCATCTTGGGGTGGTCGGGAAAGACCTCAACGAGCCGACATTTGATACGCCAGGTGGTCAGAAATTCAAGCTGAACCCTCAGGTGCGTGGAGGGGTTGCTATCGTCCCTTACCCTGCCTTGACCCTCAGTTTCGATGGCGATATTACTTCAAACCGAACCT
>JBHICF010000296.1:0-2779 GCA_046759485.1 Nitrospiraceae bacterium | reverse complement strand
AGCCCTTCATCCGTGGCCGCAGCCTGGAGCTCATTGTCGAAGGTCACACAGAATCGTTTACGGAGCGCCATCCCCCAGGCGCGATTCAGCCGGCCGCCGAACGGCGCGTGGATGACCAACTGCATCCCGCCACCTTCATCGAAGAATCGTTCCGCAATGACTTGCTGCTGGGTGGGAACCGCCCCGAGGATCGCCAGGCCGTCGACCACATAGGCCACCGCCTGTTCAGCACCCCGAGCATCCAAGCCGCATTCCGCCTGAATCCATTGGACCGCCGACTTGGACAGTCTCTCCCAGACTTCCCCGCCATCTGCCGTGGCTGATCTCAGAATTCGCTCCAGCTGGGCCCTGATGCCAGCCACCTCCGAGGAGAGCTCGACCGTGCGGGAAGGCGCCTCTCCCCGCCAAAATGGGATCGTCGGCGGAGCCCCATGTGCATCCTCCACGCGAACTTTCCCGGTTTCCACGCCGCGAATCCGCCACGAGGCATTCCCGAGTAAGATTATGTCTCCGGCAAGGCTCTCCACGGCGAAGTCCTCGTCGACCGAACCGACGAGAACGCCGTCCGGCTCAGCAATCACCGCATAGTTGGCTGTATCAGGGATCGCGCCGCCTGAGGTAATTGCCGCCAGGCGGGCGCCCCTCCGGGCGCGAAGCCGCCGGTTGATGCGATCATGATACAAGTAGGCCCGACCACGGCCACGTTGCGTGGCAATTCCTTCCACCAGCATCCGAATGACCGCATCAAAGTCTTTCCGCTTGAGGTCGTGGTACGGGTGCGCGCGGCAGCACAGCGCATATAACTCATCTTCCCCCCATTCCCTTGTGACCGCTGAGGCCACGATCTGTTGCGCCAAGATGTCCAGCGGGGCCGGAGGCACTTGGATATGATCGAGCGTGCCCGCCCGCATCGCCCGAACCAAAGCCGCACATTCCAGCAGCTCATCCCGCGTCGTGGCAAAGAGACGTCCTTTCGGCATGGCACTGATTCGATGCCCGGCCCGGCCTATACGTTGTAGGCAGGTGGCAATCGTCCGTGGGGAGCCGATTTGGCAGACCAGGTCAACGGCTCCGACGTCAATACCAAGTTCCAGTGACGCCGTGGCGACGACCACCCGGGTCTGCCCCTGTTTCAGGCGTTCCTCGGCAGAGAGGCGGATTTGCCGGGAGAGACTCCCATGATGCGCTGCGACCACCTGTGCTCCCAAGCTCTCTCGCAAGCGCTCGCCGAGGTGATGTGCAACCCGTTCGGCCAGACGGCGGGTGTTGACAAACACCAATGTGGAGCGGTGTTCCCGGACGAGGTCGGCCACTCGATCATAGATATCCGCCCAGATCGCATTGGTGGCGACCGCGCCCAATTCATCCTTCGGTACCTCCACCGCCACATCCATTTCGCGCTGGTGTCCGATGTCTATAATTTGGCAGGGTGTGCTGGATTCACGACTGCCACCTGAACCCTCTGACGGATGACCCCCGACCAGGAATCGAGCAATGGTCTCGATCGGGTGTTGAGTCGCGGACAGGCCGATCCTGATTGGCTTTGAACCCGTCACCGCTTCCAGTCGCTCGAGCGACAGGGCCAGATGGGCACCACGTTTACTGGGCGCCACGGCATGGATTTCGTCCACAATGACCGTCCGCACGTCTCGCAGGATCTTCCTGCTGCGCTCAGCCGTCAGCAGGAGATAGAGGGACTCCGGAGTGGTAATCAAAATATGTGGCGGCCGCCGGAGCATCTGCTGCCGATCCCACGCCGGGGTATCACCTGTCCGAACTGTCACGCGAATCTCGGGCGTCAAGAGTCCGGCTGCCAACGCCGCATCGGCAATTTCCGCCAGGGGCTGTTGCAGATTCTTCCTGACGTCATTGCTGAGTGCCTTCAGGGGTGAGACGTACAGCACACGCGTCCGGTCTTCGAGTTCTCCAGCGAGTGCTTGTTTGAAGAGAGAATCGATGCAGGAGAGAAATGCCGCGAGTGTCTTGCCACCCCCGGTCGGCGCCGCGATCAAGACATCCGTCCCGTGCGTCAGGGCAGGCCAGCTCCGTGTCTGGACTTCGGTCGGGGCGCCGAAGCGGGCCACGAACCATTCTGCAATGATCGGATGGAACCGTGAGAAGGGCATGGAAAGGGCATCTTACCGAGGATTTTAATCATGTCAACACGTATCAGGGTACGAGGGCTGGAGAGGCGGTTCGCGCTCAGAACCGGAGGCGCGACATGCGAGAGAACCCATCTCCCACAGCGGGATTAACTTACGGCAGGGTGAGTGGCATGGAGCACTTCGTGGACCTTATGTGCGAGGGCGTCTGGTGAGAACGGTTTCTGAAGGAAGGCGAGCTCATTCTTGGAGGCTTCGCCGTCCAAGACAGACTCTTTCGCATAGGCCGAGACGTAGAGGACCTTGAGATCCTGGCGTGTGCTCTTCAGCTGTTCAGCCAGTTCCTGTCCACGCATCCCGGGCATGATCACATCGGTCAAGAGCAGATGAATCTGGTCCCCATAATGGAGTCCGATCTGGAGAGCCTCGCCTGCGTACGCGGCCTGCAGGACATGGTACCCACTTTCTTGGAGGAACTCGCTCAGCAACTCCCGAACGCAGGCGTCATCCTCCACCAGTAAGATCGTTTCCGTTCCGCCGGGAGTCGCTTCGGCATCCATGTCGTGGCGCGTCTGGGCCACGACCTCTTCGCACCGGGGCAGGTAAATCTTGAAGGTGGTCCCACGACTGGGTTCACTCACGACATCAATGTGACCGCCGTTCTCCCTCACCACTTC
>JBHICF010000295.1:0-2785 GCA_046759485.1 Nitrospiraceae bacterium | reverse complement strand
ACGACTCGTCCGGTTCGACGGCCTCGGCGGAGAAGAACTCGAGCACCGCCACCACCTCTGTTCCGATCAGCACCGGGAAGCCGAAACCCGTTTTGACGCCGATGTCCTCTGCCAGTCTCGCCCGGGGAAAGTTCGGGTCTTTGGTCACATCGATGATCCACGCGGGCTTTCCACTGGCGAGCACCCGGCCCGGCAATCCCACTCCAGGGGCGAAGCGGGTCGCCTCGGTCACCTTCCGAAAGGTCTCAAACCTTTCGGGATGATCAAGATGCCAGAGTTCCGTCGTAACAAGTTCGCCCGTACCGTTGGCGGCGAGCACGTACGCGTGACCCACCGGCCATTCGGTCAGGGTGCATACCTCGTCCAGACAGACCTGCATCGCTTCGACGACAACGGAAGCCTCGTTGGCGGCGACCGCAATTTTCTGAAGTAAACGAACATACGCGGTTTGCTCTTGCAGTGCCTTCTCTGCCTGCTTGCGTTCGCTGATATCGCGAACGATGCCGGTGAAGAGATACTTACCATTTTCCTGGCGGATGGCGCCGAAGGAGATTTCGATCGGAATTTCACGCCCAGTGCAGTGCAACCCAGTGAGCTCCAGTCCCTCCCAGGACATGCTTTTCTGTCCCGTATCGATAAACTTCGCAATCGCCGCAATATGGCGCGATCGCAGCGACTCGGGCATGAGGAGCGTAAGCGGCTGACCGAGCAGATCGTCTGCGGCGTATCCAAAGACCTTTTCCGTGGCGGGATTGGCATAAATGATCCGGCTGGCCTCGTCGATAGTGATAATCGCGTCGGTCGCGGATTCTGCGACGACACGGTACTTCTCCTCGCTTTCGCGCAGCGCCTCCTCCGCCCGCCGACGCTCGGTGATGTCACGAATAGCACTTGATACCAGTACTCCGTCCTCGGTCTCTATCGGGCTCAGACTGATCTCAACTGGAAACTCGGTGCCATCCTTGCGCACACCGGACAGATCCAGGCCGGAACCCATGGGACGAAAACGAAGCTGGGAGAAATAATCCACGCGGTGTTGGGCGTGTTCTCTCCGGAATCGTTCAGGCGCCAAAATCTCGACCGGCTCTCCGAGCAATTCCTCGCGGGAGTACCCGAACAACTTCTCGGTCTGGCTGTTGACCAGGGCGATCTTGCCGTCCGTGTTCACAATGACCATGGCATCCGGCGCGGAATCCAGCAAACGCCGAAACTTTTCCACCGTCTGCGTGCACTTGGTTTCGAACGATTCCAAGGCGGCAATGCGCTGGCGCAGGCCTGCCTGTTGGTGGATGAGTTGGTCTCTTGTTTTCTCTTCATCTCTCATCACGCACCTCGGTGTCGGGGTTGCTCTCTAGAATGTGAGCGGCGCATTATCCGCCACGCCTTGAGACCCAATAGGTTAACTCTGCAGCCAATTTAATTTGGGGTGCCCCCTTTGTACCCATCCCTCAGAGCCTTGTCAAGCAGGGAAGTGTTTAGATTTAAACATCGTGTTTAGAATTGAACAGAGCCTCAACTTGCTGAAAATTAAGGTGGTGACGGTCTCTTACACGTTCCAGAGATCTATACTGTTCAGTTTTACACATATATAGGTTACCCCTCCTTTGACACATCATTCGATTTGATGCAGTATTTTCAATAAGTTAACCTCAATAATCCGCTCTGGCATGCCCTTTGCGATAGGAAGGAGGCAGAACGGTCAAAGGAGGGACAGCAAGGTGGCTCGCGAGAGAAAGGAGATGAGGCTGATGAGGAAAATGAGCAGCGCACTTGTCGTCGTGCTCGGGCTGTCCGCTGTGGCTCTCACCGTAACTCCCGCTCTTGCCGGTGAGTCCACCCAGGGGACACAAGGAATAAAGCTTGATTATAGCGTACTTCAGGAAGAAGTGGACGCCAATCTCAACAGCCGACTCAACACGAGGGACGAGCGTCCGGTGTGTCAGGTTCCGGAGCACGGCCTGAGGTTCGACGTGCGGGGGTGTGAGAAGAATCCTCAGTGGACACTGCTGACGTGGTAGGGCTGGTTACTGGACGCTGCGAGATCAAGGAGCGAATGATGAAATCGTTGTCCCTAACCCCTTCCCGACTCAAGGGCCTTTCCAAGTTCCTGCTGGCCCTTCTCTTCGTTCTTCCCGTTTTCGCAAGTCCCCTTTATGCCGGGTCTCAACGGACTATGATCAATCTGCGAGGAGATGAGGTCCTCGTCCCGAGTGAAGTGCCGTCGAAGGAGGGCTTCGTCTTGCGGCGGCTGGTCAACGTGAACAGCCAGTTGGTAGCGTTTCTGTATAGCGATCCCAGATTTCGACGCCCGGTAGATTACGCGGAGACATACAACCTGAGTGGTGAACTCTTGGAGGTCGCCTGGTACGATCCAAAGTCGGGTCTGATGATAGCCCGGGACATCAATTTAGGCGATCGCAAGGCGACCGCGCCAGCCCGGATTCTGGAAATCCTCCGCGAGCCTGGTGAAGAGGCGAAGGTTACCGAGCATAATGAAGAACTATTGCTCCGGAGCAAAAACTGATCTTCGTGAGTGGAGGGTGACATGGCGTGGATTAGGACTGGAGACCAACGCTACTGTGGAATCTGTGGAGTGGTGATTGAGCATTGGGTTCTCCTGAAGGGGCCCGGTCACCAAGTTGCCGAGGCCACATTCTGCCCCATTTGCCACCCCGACGTGAAGAAGGTATTTGACACCCCTGAGGTGGCCCTGACTGCCGCATAAGGCCACCGGACCTTTCGTCTCCATCAACAATAATTAATCTCGGTGCTATTTCTGCTTTCC
>JBHICF010000294.1:0-2796 GCA_046759485.1 Nitrospiraceae bacterium | reverse complement strand
GAGCACTTTCCGAAGTGCGCGTTGTGCGAGCACAGGAGGCCTCCAGGCCATGCGCCATTTATCCTATTACCGGCGACCCATGATGGTGAATGATCCTCCATTCACCCTCAACTCGCTCGTAGAGATTGGTGGCGAGAACCCGGCTTTCCTGCTTCTCTTCTGACGATTGTCGGAGCGTGATGTTCTCGGTACAGATCACCCAGGCAAGGTCTCCCGCAACCTGAATTTGGATCTCAGTGAGATCGAATTTCATCGAGAACGTGTTGTTGAAGATCACGACCCAGGAGTCACGCACGGCTGGCCATCCGACGCGCAATGTCCATCCTGGGTGAACGCAGGTGACATATTCCTGGTGCGCCCAGACCCGGTCCATCCGTGCAATATCCAGGCTTTCAAAGGCTTCATAGAACGCCAGATTGGCGTGGGTTACCTCTTCGATTCGTTCCTTTAGGAGGCTGTCGTCTGCCACGATACCCTCTGATCTCAGCTGCCCTGACGCACTCCTGCATGCAAAGCTATAGCGTCACGCTTCAGCCGCCTCTTTGAGCGACGCTCGTGGGGCCTGCATTCTTGCTGATTGCCGGTTGACTAGCCAGACGCCCGCCAAAATAAGGATGATCCCAACCAGTGCTCTTGCACCGATCGCCTCTCCCAGGACCAAGGCAGACAAGATCAGTGCAGAGACTGGAATCAGGTTGATGAAGACCGCGGCCCGTGCAGGTCCGATGCCCTGCACGCCATAGAGCCAAGCCTGTTGACCCAGGGCCGTTGCGAAGACAATCAAGTAGAGCAGAGCGATCCATCCGGACACTGGCACGGAGTTGACGCCTGCCACCACCATTTTTTGGTCAGCCCAGAGCAACGGGATCTGGAACAGAATCGAGAGGCACAACGTGGTCCAGTTGACCGTCAGCGGCGAAAATCGCTCCATCACTCGTCGACTCCCGATCGTATAGAGCGCCCAGCTTACCAGCGCCAACACCACCAGGACGCCGCCCAACCATGGTTGACTCGCTGCCGCACTCTCGTGGCCACCGCTCGAGACGAGTGCCACCCCCACAAACGACACAGCACACCCCAGCCAGATCACGCGAAAAGGAACATCACGAATGAGTAACGAAGACAGAAACGCAGTGATTGCGGGGCTTGAGCCGATAATGACGCCAGCAGCGCCAGCCTCAATGTACCGTAGCCCAAATAGGACGAGCAAGTGATTGCCCAGCACTGCAAGACCCAGTGCGGCTAAGACGGCGATGTCCCGCGCGGTGAACCTCACCGCCGTGCCTTCGTGCCACCACCACAGAGGGATCAGGATTGCCAAGGCGCCGAGACCCCGGAATACGGACACCTCGACCGCCGAGAACGAGCCAAGCGCCCATTTCTGCCCAACGACCGAGCCGCCCCAGACCACAGCTGCAGTGACGAGGGCTCCATAGGCTGCAAGATCAGGGTACGCCGGTTTATTCATGAGGCCCCGCACACAAGTCGGTCGCAGAATGGTTTGAGACTCCTATCAAGCCGTTCCGCACCAGGTCAAGCGTTATTATTGCGTTGCGTCGTGGGCGTCACGATCAGCACTCCATCTCGAATGGGCACCATGACCGCGGTCATTTCCTGATCCGACGCAACCACACGATTCAATTCCTGGATCGCCGTGGTTGAGTCGTCTGTGGGCCGTCGCGTCAGCACCTCTCCACCCCAAAGGACATTGTCAATCAAGATGACGCCTTTGACGGAGACCACCTCCCGCGCTCGGCGGTAGTAGTTGAGATAATTCACCTTGTCAGCATCGATAAAGATGAGATCAAACTGCCCTCTCAGATCGCGCAGTGTCTCCAGTGCCGGTCCCTCTTTGAGGTTAATCATGTGTCCGGCTGGACTCTGTGCGAAATACTTCCTGGCCACAGCCGCGGCATTTGGGTCGATCTCACAGGTAGTCAACTGGCCGTCCCGTGGGAGAGTTTCGGCCATGCAGAGTGCGCTGTAGCCAGTAAAGGTGCCGATCTCGAGCACCCGCCGAGCCCCCACTAGCTGCACCATCACCTTGAGGAACGCGCCCTCGAGCGGACCCACGACCATTTGAGGCAGCTCCATTGTGCGTTCAGTCTCTTCACGTACAGCTCGACAGATATCCGACTCCTGCGCCGAATGTGCCTCCGCGTAGGCTTCAATCTCAGGCACCACGAGCCATTCCATGTTTTCCCTCCCAACTCTTGCCCGGTCCGCATGTGCTTCACCACGCTCACACGGACCCCTGAAGTCCTCATCATAGGAGAGTCGGCCACCCGAACGGAATTGAAAAATGCGGCGGGCTCTGCGTACACTCAGCGGGTGAGATCCCCAGGAGACCTCGAGTGAAAACCCTCGCCACGCTGGAACCACTGCCGGCTCGCCTGCTCGAGATTCAACACATTTCCAGCGCTGCCGCGCTGCTTGAGTGGGACCAAGAAACCTACATGCCCCCAGGCAGCGGTGTCGCGCGGGCCGATCAGCTCGCGACATTGCATGGCCTTGCTCACGACAAGCTGGTTGCTTCTGATATTGAACGTCTCCTCATGCAATGGGTGGACCCGGCGACAGGCCAAGCGATAGACACCCCAGGGGATCCCTGGGATGAACCCTCCCGCGCACTCCTCCGTGAGGTGTGGCGAGATTTCAGCCGGGCTAAAAAACTCCCATCTGAATTTGTCAGACGGCTACGACGGGAGTGCTCGCTCGCCCAGCAAGTCTGGTCAGAAGCGAGAGCCAAGAGTGATTTCCCGAGATTCCTGCCGAATCTCCGCACCCTGGTGTCGC
>JBHICF010000293.1:0-2826 GCA_046759485.1 Nitrospiraceae bacterium | reverse complement strand
ATCATCCGGCTGCTTGGGGATACGGGCCTGAACCGCTCGAGCAATGGAGGCTGGACCCGCATCATCATCGAAAAACCATTCGGCAATGATTTGCAAAGTGCGCGGGCGCTCAATCGGGAGGTTCTGCAGGTCTTTACGGAGGACCAGGTCTACCGCATCGATCACTACCTGGGGAAGGAAACCGTTCAAAATATTATGGTCCTGCGATTTGCCAACGGGATTTTCGAACCGATCTGGAATCGGCGCTACATTGATCACGTGCAAATCACCGCGGCTGAGAGCCTCGGCGTCGAGAATCGCGGCGGATATTACGAACAGGCGGGGGCCTACCGGGATATGATTCAGAACCACCTGATGCAGGTCCTGGCGCACGTTGCGATGGAGCCCCTCGCGGCCATGGAGGCGAATGCCGTCCGGGACGAAAAGACGAAAGTGGTGCGTGCGATCCGCCCCATCACGATCGACGAGGTGGGTCAGTTCGTCGTCCGGGGACAGTACGGCGAGGGCTCGGTGGAGGGACAACCGGTTGAAGGGTACCGACACGAAGACGGCGTGAACCCTGAATCGAGCACTGAGACGTACGCCGCCGTCAAATTCCTCATCGACGACTGGCGCTGGGCGGACGTGCCATTCTATTTGCGGTCAGGCAAGCGGTTACCCAAGCGTGTCACAGAGGTGGCCATCCAATTTCGGCGCGCGCCTCATCTGTTGTTCAAACACGTGGTCAGCGGACATTTCGAACCCAATGCCCTGATCATCCGCATTCAGCCGGATGAGGGCATCTCGCTGAACTTCAACGCCAAGATACCAGGCCAGGCGATTAATATCCGGACAGTCAGGATGGATTTTCAATATGGGACCTCGTTTGGCAAAAGGTCGCCCGAAGCCTACGAGCGGCTCTTGCTGGATGCCTTATTGGGTGACTCCACCCTTTTTGCCAGGGGTGACATGGTAGAAGTCGCGTGGAAGCTGGCGATGCCTATTCTGGAGGCCTGGCAGAAGCCAGTCAGCAATTTCCCTAACTACCAAGCAGGGAGTTGGGGGCCAAAGGAGGCGGATGAATTGATCGAGCGAGACGGTCGGCGGTGGAGACGGCCGTAAGATGGAGAGCGAGAAGGTTGATGGGGACGGCAGGACTCTTATGGAAAGGATAGACGAATCGCAGGTCCCGCAGAGTGTAAGTGTCCAAGAGATCGAGCGTGACTTGCACAAACTGTGGGAACAGATGGCCGAAGCGACCCACGTGGAAGACCGAGAACCGGTCATGAGGTCGTGCGTCCTGAACTTAATGGTGTATGCGCCTGGCGAGCGTAGCGTCGATGAAGTCGGCCAGATCATGGCTGAGGTGACAACCCAGCATCCCAGTCGTATCATCGTGATACTCCCGCAACATGGAGCTAATGGCCCCCCTCTCAGTGCCTGGGTGACGACTCTGTGTCACCTGTCGGCTGGCGGTCGCAAGCAGGTGTGTTGCGAGCAGATCATGATCTCGGCCGAGGGCGATGGGATAAACCAGTTACCCAGTCTTGTGCGTCCATTGCTGGTCCCCGATCTCCCTGTCGTCTTATGGTGGCGCGACGTCCCCAGCTTCGAAAGTCGCGTGTTTGAAGAGATGATTGGGACCTCAGACCGCGTGATAATTGACTCAGTTACGTTACCGGACCCCGAGGAAGGACTGGTTAAGCTCGCCACGCTGATCAATCAGAGAGTGCAATGGACCGCTTTCAGCGACCTGAGTTGGTCGCGGCTTACACCTTGGCGTGTCTCGGTTGCAGCATTCTTCGATGTTCCTGATTGGCGTGCCCACCTGGCGCGGCTAAATCGGGTGGAGATCGAGTGCACGCCCGACCACGCTGATCGTCACTCGATTCCCAGCCAAGCCGTCCTGATCGCAAGCTGGTTAGCAAGCCGTTTGAAATGGAGGCCGACATCAAAGCCCCAGTGGAGCGGGGAGCAAGCGTATCACATAGGATTAGCGTCAGAGCATGGACCGATCACCATCCGGATAAAAGCGACCCCTTCCACCGAGGGTGCCCAAGGTGGGCTCAACGCGCTGAGGCTGGTCGTCGAGAGCGAGCCGTCGGCGCGATTCGTGGTCTCCTGCTGCGACGATAGCTCGTACTTGCAAACCACGGTAGAGCTGGCGGGCACGAAGGTGGATGGGAGGCTCTTCCCCTTGGGGGACCAGCGTGAGGCGGAGCTCGTCAGCAAAGAGCTCGAAATTCTCGGTCACGATACCGTGTATGAGCAAGCACTCGCTTTTTTCGTGGGGGTGCGAATTCAGGGGTAGAGGGGCGTCGGTCGTTTCGGTTTTCGCCGCCCGGACAAGGTGTCCTGAATCCTGTTGTTAGGCATGATGAGAGGGAATCGCCGAGAGATTTTGCTATGCCGCGATCCGGAGGAGGTCAGCCAGCGAGCGGCGGACTTGTTTGTGCGCTTGGCTGAGGAGGCGGTTTCTTCCACAGGGCGGTTCGCGGTGGCGCTTTCGGGCGGCTCGACCCCGAGGCTGCTTTACGCGCTGCTGGCAGCCAATGACTTCCGAGAGCGGGTGCCCTGGTCGAAGGTGCATCTGTTCTGGGGGGATGAGCGTTGTGTTCCACCAGACCATCCCGAGAGTAACTACCGCATGACGCGGGAGGTGCTGCTTGATAAGGCCCCCGTTCCTGCACAGAACATTCACCGGATGCCAGCGGAGGAAGAGGATTCCCTCCGCGCAGCAGTTGTGTATGAGCAAACGCTGAGAACGTTCTTCGGATTGACGGCGGGACAAATGCCGTGCTTTGATCTGATCTTGCTGGGAATGGGAGAGGACGGGCATACGGCCTC
>JBHICF010000292.1:0-2835 GCA_046759485.1 Nitrospiraceae bacterium | reverse complement strand
CCCTAAGCGTTTAAGCTGTTGAATGATCGTATCGCCCGACTGGTGCTTCCAGGCCCAGACACGCTCGAGGAACCGTTCCCGGCCAACTGCCTCACGAGATGTCCCTTCTTCCTTCAGGAGCCGTTCGACGACATTCTGCGTCGCGATGCCCGCATGGTCGGTCCCAGGAAGCCACAAGGTATTCCGGCCTTGCATGCGGCGCCAGCGAACCAAGATGTCCTGGATGGAGTTGTTGAGCGCATGCCCGATGTGAAGAGAACCGGTTACGTTGGGAGGAGGGATCACGATGGTATAGGCCTGCCCGGGGCGATTGATCTCAGCACGGAAGTACTGTTTCT
This sequence comes from Nitrospiraceae bacterium, assembly GCA_046759485.1. Taxonomy (GTDB): domain Bacteria; phylum Nitrospirota; class Nitrospiria; order Nitrospirales; family Nitrospiraceae; genus JBHICF01. Next base: position 2,497 of record JBHICF010000292.1, on the reverse strand, counting down.
CAGTCCAGAATTGGTACCACCGTGCTTCGACCTGCTGAGGCTCGTACGTTTTCGCTAATTCCCGTGGCGGCATCCTGATTCCTGCGTAATCCCGTGAAATTTGGGCGTATGGTAACATGCGACGTGCGACCCCGCAAGGCGAGCGGGTGAGTGCGGATGCGTCATCGGTGCGATGCGCTTGAGCCATCCACGCAGGTGTGTTATACATCGCGCCGCTGGAAAGTTCAGACCTTGTTTCATTCATCGGCGAAACAGAGGAGCGCGAAATCGTATGGCAAGAGGACGCGAGAAGGATCGCAGGGTGAGAAGGAAACACCGGAAGAACGTGCAACGCATCAAGGCACTGGCCAGAAACAGGCGATTGAAGGGCACCAAGAAACGGTAATTCCCGCCTTCCTCTTCGCCACATCTCTTCCATGACAGTGATGCCACGCATCAAGGTCATTTTCTTTGACGCGGCCGGGACCCTCTTTCATGTCAAAGGGTCCGTCGCAGAGATTTACCTCCGCTACGCGGAACGATATGGTGTGAAGCGAACGGATGAACTGATGACCGCGGTCAAAGGGGCCTTTGCGCGAGCGTTCACGGACGCGCCTCCGCCGGTGTTCGCGGTCAGCGACGCGGCCGAGATTAAGCGATGCGAGCGCGCATGGTGGTTCGACATCGTGCACGCCGTGTTTTATCGAGTGGGGATGTTTGAAGGGTTTGACGAGTACTTCGAGGAAGTCTTCGAGGCCTTCGATGGCCCAACGTGCTGGGTGCTCTATCCTGAGACGCTGAGCGTACTCAGAACCCTGAAGCAACAACGATACGAACTCGGCATCATTTCCAACTTTGACTCCCGCCTCTTTAATGTCCTGCGTGGACTCGGGATTGCCGAACAGTTTGACACGGTGACGATCTCAAGCCTCGCGCATGCTGCCAAGCCGGCGCCGCAGATCTTTCAGTGTGCCCTTGAGAAGCACGCGGTGGATCCCGAAGAGGGGAGTCACGTCGGCGACAGCCTCCGCGATGATGCCGAGGCAGCCAGTCAGGCTGGTCTAACTGGAATCTTGATCGATCGTCAGTCGAGACCTGCCGGTCAGCGTGAGCACACGAGCGGCCGAATCTCGACGATCCGCACACTGGAAGAACTCCCCCAGTTGGTCAGTTCCCTCTGACTTGGGCCGCTCTCGAGACACATCGGCGCTCATACGTTCTCGCCAAGTGTTCATTCAGCGAAGATACTCGGGACGAGCTCGCTGGCGCGTCCTTGGAGGGACACATCCACGAGTTCTGTCTGGGGGGTAGGGTCGAGGTTGAGCTCGACAACGAATGCTCCGGCGGCCTTCGCAATGGGAGCAAAGGAAGCAGCCGGATACACAAGACCCGATGTGCCGATGATCAGCAGGACCTCGCAGGCGTTGAGCGCCTGATAGCTCGACTCGAGATCCTCCGTGGCCAGCGACTCACCGAACCAGACAATGTGTGGCCGGACGAGACCTTGGCAGGTTGCGCACTGGGGCAGTATCGGGATCGGCACCTGTCGATTGTCTGCGATCTGACCGCACCTGGTGCAACGGACTCTCCAAATGTTGCCGTGAATCTCGGACAGCTTCTCGGTGCCCGCCGCGCGGTGCAATCCATCGACATTCTGGGTGATCAACCAGAAGTGCTCGACTCGACGTTCCAGTGTCGCCAGTGCGTAGTGCGCCGCGTTAGGGCTCTTCGTGGCGATGAGCTCGCGTCGCCAGTTGTACCACTCCCAGACAAGCTTGGGGTCTCGAGCGAAGGCCTCAGGCGAAGCGAGTTCTTCAGCCCGAAAGTTCCGCCAGAGCCCGTCAGCCCCACGGAATGTGGGGACCCCACTATCGGCCGAGATCCCGGCCCCGGTCAGGGCGGCGATCGCTCGGGCACGAGCCAGCCGGTCTCTGACCATTTGAATCTTGTCGTTCATTCCGTTGCAAATCCAAAGATGGAGGGTAGGCGTTGGCTATCGCGACGCAAAATTCGCGTGCTATAGTACCACAGGCCCTTGATTCTCACGAGTGGGGCAAGTGGAGATAGTCATGAAGCACATCATGATGGTTGGAGCTGGATCCGTCGGCGGATACTACGGCGCGCGCCTGGCGCAGGCCAATCCGAACGTCTCCTTCTTATTGCGCGCTCGCACACTCCAGGCTGTGCGCAGTCACGGTCTGACAGTCCACAGCGCAAGCGGGACACTGACGGTGCATCCGCCATCGGCGTCAGATCCTCGCGAGCTGCCGAAGCCGGATCTCATCATCCTGGCGGTGAAGGCCTACGATCTGGACACCGTGATGGATCAGATCGAACCCGTGCTCACTGAGCGCACAGTGCTGCTCACGCTACAAAATGGCGTGGATACAGAAGACCGACTGATTGAACGGTTCGCCCGCGACTGCGTGGTGGGTGGGGTGGCCTTCATTTATTCAAAGATTCGCAACCCGGGCGTGATCGATCATTACAAACGTGGGGAAGTGGCGATTGGCGAGCT
>JBHICF010000291.1:0-2857 GCA_046759485.1 Nitrospiraceae bacterium | reverse complement strand
CTCGTGTCGGTCTCAGGCGTACGAGTGTCGCTGCACGTGATGACCATGCAGTCAATTCGTCGCGGAGCGTGTTCTTTATGTGTATGGTGGGAGCTGCTCACTGATACTCACGACGCCCTTCAACTCCAAACCGAGTCTGGCTTTAGACTCGCGACCGGCTTGCCTTTGCCGAGGTGCTCATCCAAAATCGTCGCGACGTCAGATTCCTTCACTTGCGCGTACCACGTCCCATCCGGATAGATCACGATCGTCGGGCCTTGTTCGCAAGGGCCTAGGCAGCTGGAGCTTGTCACCAGTATTTCGCCGGGTTGGAAGCCGCGTTCCATGAGTCCCATATTGAGGGCCATCAGGATCGCAGCAGAGCCCGCCGCGCCGCAGGACGGCTTGGGATGTCCAGGCGGTCGGGCGTTGGTACACACAACAATGTGATATTTGGGCTTCGGCATAAGGCTCCTTCTATGTTGAAGTATTTTCTCAGCTAGGTGACCGGAGGTTTAGCACCGCCCGCGAAGAGACACTATCGTGGGGTAAAAGACTGCCACAGTTCTACACACTCCTCCGGAAGCTTCCAGTGTTGGACGCCCTTCATGACCCATTCAAGATAGTGCTCTTTGGGTTTGAATTTGCCGATGGGGGCCGCAGCGTGCGTCGTGACGAGGATTTTTTCACCCTCCTCGGTTACGACCGTCACTTGTAGGTGGTGAAACGCGCCCGGGGGGAGGTCGTTCTCGAACTCGTCAAGGAGCTTCAGGTCCTCATCCGTAATCTCGAATACCACACCCCACACCCGGTCACCGGGGGACGGCGTAATACTGGCAAGGCCACACCGCCATTGGGTAGACCACCGACAGAAGTGGATGGTGTGTTCGGGGAGGTAGGCCCGACCGCTCATTTTGTGTTCAGGAGCTCGAGTCTTCAGCTGGGACGGGTTCAAGTTGTCTGCATAGAGAAAGAATTTCATAAGGGTCCATCTAACCTCGTGACATGATGTCGCTACAGCGCGCTACTTGTAACACATCAAGTTCCTGTATTGTCAAGTACGCCCAACGTGCCTGAAACGGCGTGCGAAAAAGCTGGGTGCGGCAAGTCCGGGCCTGATTGACATCCAATTTCTGTCAACGGTATGCTCGTTCTCTGCGAGGCTGGAGCCGGTGGCGCTCCGGGAGAACCACGGAGGAACCTGAGAATTGGCTACGGACAGGACGCCCGACTCTCCGGATAGGCCCCAGGATGTGGTCCAGAGCACATCTACTTGGTCCGTGTCCAAGGTTCTGCATTATGTGATTGGTGGAATCCTCCTCACTGGGGGAATCGCCTACTGGGTGTTGAAGCCCCCCACGCTCAACCCCATGGCAGACGCGAGGGCTGCGGAAGCGCTTGCCCTGGTTCAAACCCATCGAGCGACACAAGACCCGACGATCTTGCACGCACTGACCAATCGAGTAAAGCGCATGGCTGAACGCGGACAGGGGGTCAGGCTGGGCGAATGGAGGGTGGAGAAGAGACAAGAGAATCTGTACATCGTGCGCATTTTTATCCGAGAGGAAGGCACCAGGCAGTGGTTCGAGAGAGATTACGTCTGGCGAGTAAACGTTGCGACGAAATCTGTGGCGCCACTCACGGTGGCAGCGTCTGACTTGATGCCATCTCAGCCGATTCAGCCAAACCCCATGGCGGCGCCTGCCTTCTTGCCTTAACGTGTCACGAGATTACTCTGCGGGGATCAGGATCTGAACAGTATCGCCCTCAACATAGACGTCGTAGCATTCCACCTTAATCTCAGGGTTTTCGGGCCTCTCACCTGTTCGCACATTATAGCGCCACCCGTGCCAGGGACACTCGACAATCTCCCCGAGTAACGTTCCCTCTCCTAAAGGCCCTCCCGCGTGAGGGCAGGTATTGTCCAACGCGTAAATGGTCCCTTCCACATTGCAGAGGGCCACCGAGATCTGTCCCGCCTCCACCGTCCGACAAGAACCAGGAGGAAGGTCCGACAGCTTGGCAACAGGAACCCGTTTCGGCATGAGGGGCCTCCCTGAAAAAGCGCGCAGGTTTTATGAGATTATCGATTCAAAACGATAGATTCAAGCCGAGAGATGGCAAAGCAAAGCGTTGAATCGGCTTGATTTCATGGAGCGAATATGGCATAAAAAGGTATCGTTGAGGCTCGGCAGAGCGAGCCTTCTTTTTTTGAACCACATCACGCGCAGGGGCCTATGGAACTAACCCTCTTGTTGAATGCAACTTACGAGCCGCTTCGTGTAGTCCACTGGCAGAAGGCGATCACGCTGTTATGGCAAGGGAAAGTCGAAGTCCTAGAGGTCTACGACCGGGATATCCGGGGCGTGTCGTTCTCCATCAAGCTTCCTGCCGTGATGCGGCTTTTAAAAATGGTCAGACTCAAGGACAGTCATCGTGCAGTGAAGTTTTCCAGGATCAACATTTTTACGCGCGATGGTTACACCTGTCAGTACTGCAACAAGAGGTTTAAGACGGAAGACCTCACCTTCGACCATGTCACTCCAATCGCCAGAGGTGGGAAGAAGAGCTGGGAAAATATCGTGACTGCCTGTTGGCGCTGTAATAATCGAAAGAGCGGTCATACTCCCGTCGAAGCTGGCATGCGGTTGATCAAGAAACCGCACAAACCCAGATGGAATCCGGTGATCACGATCACCATCGGGATTCGCAATGCCCCCCAAAGTTGGCGTGATTATCTCTACTGGAATATGGAACTCGACGCTGACTTCCCCGACCGCCCCTGAGCCTTAACGCCCCTTTGCTCCCCGACTGCGGAAGTTCGTATCGTTCCAGTCCGATCCTCGACGACCACGCTTGTCCGTCCCTCCTGCTAGTG
>JBHICF010000290.1:0-2864 GCA_046759485.1 Nitrospiraceae bacterium | reverse complement strand
CGAGGATGAATCCCATCAGCAGGAAGGCGAGGGCGTAAATCCACAACTGCCAGAGCGCGAAGATCCCGGCGGTCGCGACCAAGCCGGTCACCAGCAGCGGCGTATCTGCCGCGAACTGGGTGGCCGCCATGCTCAGACCGGCGCTCCAGCCGCTGAGGCTGCGGCCGGCGAGGAAGTACTCCTCCAGGTTCTGTGAGGCGACCTTGCTAGAGCGGATGCCTGACGAGACGGAGTAGACGACGAAGGCCAGGATGATCAGGACGTCGATCCAACCCAGGGTCGCCACGCAGTGATCCCCCTATCCGATTATTTCTATTCGAATGGAAATACGGTCAAACCTCCGGTCGCCAGTCTAATCCTATACCCCGTTTTCATCAAGAATCTCCTCCTCGGCGTTGGAAGTGGCAGCGGAAAAAATTGAGTGTGGTCCCAATCGATGGGGAGATGAGCGGGCGCCCCGCACGGGACGCCCGCCATCGAAGTGACGTTACTGCCCAGCGTGCTTCTCGATCGCTACCACGGGACCCCTATGCGCTAGAGTGCATCAGTGCGTCGGCGGAGCCAGCTGTTCCATCACCTGGTCGATGGTAAAGCTGGCTGCCTTCTGGCGCGGCGGAAACTCCTTGAACGTCGCTAGGAATCTGCCGACGTATTCCTGCGCGGGCACCAGCAGGAAGACATGGTCGATGTACCAGTCCCAGTACGTATTGGACGTGACGCTGGCGCGCTCGTACGGATCCGTGCGCAGGTTGAAGAGCCACGGCAGCCGCGTTTTCACGTACGGCTCGCTCCAGATGTTCAAAGTGCCCCGGGCCCTCTGCTGGGCGAAGACCACCTTCCAGTTGTCATAGCGCAGCCCGGTCAGATCCCCGTCGTCGGAGAAGTAGAAGAAATCCTTACGCGGGCCGTGCTTCTTATGACCCATCAGGTAGGGCAGAAAGTTGTAACCGTCCAGATGGACTTTGAACGTCTTCTTCCCGGCCCGGTGGCCCTTGAGGAGCTTTTGCTTGATGTTGGGGTCCCCAGCAGCCGCAAGCAGTGTGGGCATCCAGTCCAGGTGCGACATGATCTCGTTGGAGACAGAGCCGGGCTTGATCTTGCCCGGCCAGCGCACCATGGCGGGGACGCGGTACGCCCCTTCCCAGTTGGAGTTTTTCTCGTTGCGAAACGGCGTCATGGCGGCGTCGGGCCAGGAGTTCATGTGGGGGCCGTTGTCGGTGCCGTACATGACGATCGTGTTGTCGGCGATGCCGAGCTCATCGAGCTTGTCGATGACCGTGCCGACATTCTTGTCGTGGTCGATCATGGTGTCATGGTAGCGTGACTGCCAACGGCCCGCTTGCCCCACGCTCGACGGCTTCGTGTGCGTACGGAAGTGCATGTGGGTGAAATTCACCCAAACAAAGAACGGTTTTCCGGCCTTGTGCTGCTGTTCGATGAACTTCACTGACCTGGCTGCGATGTCATCATCGATGGTTTGCATGCGCTTCCTGGTCAGCGGGCCGGTGTCCTCGATCCTGCCGTCGGCGAAGCTGTGAATCACGCCCCGCGGTCCGTACTTCTTCCTGAATTCAGGGTTCTTGGGATAGTCAGGCAATTCCGGCTCCTCCTCGGCGTTCAGATGATAGAGGTTGCCGTAGAACTCGTCGAACCCATGGTTCGAGGGCAACATCTCGTCCTTGTCCCCCAGGTGGTTCTTGCCGAACTGGCCGGTGGCGTAGCCCAGCGGCTTTAGCAGCTCGGCAATCGTGGGGTCTTCCTTCCGCATGCCAATGTCGGCGCCGGGCAAGCCCACCTTGCTGAGGCCGGTGCGGAAGACACTCTGGCCCGTGATGAAGGCCGAACGGCCTGCCGTGCAGCTCTGCTCGGCGTAATAGTCAGTGAACTTCATGCCCTCGCGCGCGATGCGGTCAATGTTGGGCGTTCGGTAGCCCATCATGGCCATTGTGTAAGCACTGATGTTCGACTGGCCGATGTCGTCGCCCCAGATGACGACGATGTTGGGTTTCTTTCGCTGGGCGGCCGCTGCGGGGGCGGCCATCCATGCCAAAGCAACCAGGACCGCAGCGAAAGCCACAATGACTGTCTTGCTTCTTTGCTTCATATATTTGCCTCCTTTGTGTTTAGGCTGAAGCAGAGTGATTATTTATGTTCTTGGCCGAGAACATAGCGTAGCGCGTCCTCGTAGCGCTTATCGCCTGTCGGAGGAGATATACTGCGGATCTCGGTGACCAAATCGTTCTCGACACCGATGCGGGCCAGGACATAATCCCCGACCTTGAAATGGTGGAGGTCAACGGTCCCTTCGACTTGAAGCCCTGAGCGCCTGCGGCCCGACAGGTACTCCCACAGGCTCACCGTCCGAGACGACGGGTCAACTTGGGTAATAAGGGCCTCCCACAACTGGAAGTCCAAACTACCCAGCTGCGCACGGGCCACCGGTACTCCCACGACGGCTGGCCAGGCCGCCAGCAGCACGATGGCCGTGACAACCGCAATGCTCTTTCTGAGTGCTTGTATCATTCTTCCCTCCTTTGTTCTCCTTTGTCCTGTCATGTTTTTGAACCCATGAGGCCGTTGCCGCATCTGTGATGGCGCAATTGTCGGGCATTTATAACTACCTGAACATGCTTCACCTGACAATCGGGGGTAGCCCCGTTTTTCCCATAGGTGAAACGCCTATGGTCTGCATCGGGGAAATCCCCTATGCCAGAACCTCTCTTTATTGCGGCCTTCGGAGCTGCTTGAGCAGGCGACGAGCGGCAGGGTCCTGTGGAGAGAGCGCGAAAAGCTTTTCCGCATATTGGCCGGCCACGTCCAGGTTGCCCATGTCCCGATTAAAAACGACCAGTGCGTATAAGACC
>JBHICF010000289.1:0-2866 GCA_046759485.1 Nitrospiraceae bacterium | reverse complement strand
GCCTTGGTGCGCAAGATGGAGGCAATGTGCTCCTTCTCCTTGCCTTCGGGTTCACCGAGGTCGCCGGGATCACATTCGCGCTCTTGCGGCGTGTTCGTGAATTGGTCTGGATCGTGATCGGGTTGCTCTCGCTTGCTGCGCTAGGGGGTCGTGAGCGAGTCGATCCGGCTGGTCTGGAGGCCGCTCAATAAGTCATGGAACAATCACATTCCTCTTACTGACGAACGTTCACTCCTCTCTCGCGGTGCACTCTCCCATACGTCGCTTGTGACATGAAGTAGCCTCCGATGGATCAGACTGGGTGTAACCATTTACAGACTTCTGTGTCTTCGCTAGGATAGCCAATCATGGGATGGAAGATGAATCTTGTCTGGGGGATCGTGGCCGTGGTATGCGCCGTGGCCTTCGGATTTGTGACCGGTGTGCTGAATCCGGGGGAGAAGGTCAATGGCCTGTGGCTGGTGGTCGCTGCAGGGTGTTGCTATGCGCTGGCGCTCCGGTTTTACGGTCGTTTCTTGGCCCGACGCGTTGTGGAGCTCGATGACCGACACATCACGCCCGCTCATCGGCTCCAAGACGGAGCGAACTTTTATCCCGCAAACAAGTACGTCGTGTTCGGGCATCACTTTGCCGCGATTGCGGGGGCTGGACCGCTCCTGGGCCCGGTGCTTGCGGCCCAATTCGGGTATTTGCCCGGATTTCTGTGGATCGTGATCGGCGCGGTGCTGGCTGGGGCCGTGCAAGACTTCATTATTCTTGTGGCCTCGCTCCGGCGAAATGGCCGTTCGCTTCCAGAAATTGCGCGAGCTGAGATCGGGACCCTCACAGGGACCGCCACCGCCGTCGCCGTGCTGTTCATCGTGGTGGTCGCACTGGCCGGCCTCGGGTTGGCGGTGGTCAATGCCCTGATTCAAAATGCCTGGGGTACATTCACCATCGCCATGACCATTCCGATTGCCCTCTTCATGGGTTTCTATCTGCAGAAACTCCGCCCCGGACGGGTAGGGGAGATGACGGCGCTCGGCGTCGCCTTGTTGATCGTGTCGGTCGTGCTGGGTCGCGTCGTGGCCCAATCTGATGTGGCAAGCTGGTTTGAGTTTGAACGAACGGCTCTCGTGTGGCTGCTCGCGGGCTACGGATTTCTCGCCTCGGTTCTTCCTGGATGGATGCTGCTCGTCCCGCGTGATTATCTGTCCACCTTCATGAAGGTGGGCGTAGTTGTGTTGCTGGGTCTGGGCGTCATCGTGCTCGCGCCGACGATCGAGATGCCCCGGGTCACCGGCTTTATTCATGGCGGTGGGCCGATTATCCCCGGGCCGCTCTTTCCCTTCGTGTTTATCACCATTGCTTGCGGTGCGATCTCGGGCTTTCATTCGCTGGTGTCGTCGGGAACGACCTCCAAGATGATCGAGCGCGAGTCACAAGCGATCGTCGGGTACGCGGCCATGCTCATGGAGAGCTTTGTCGGCGTCATTGCTTTGGTGGCGGCGTCCATCTTGATTCCTGGAGACTTCCTGGCGATCAACACGTTCCTTTCTAGTGACACCCTGGCCTCAATGGGCTACCCGGTAGCCAACATTCAAGAGCTGTCGCAGTTGGTTGAAGTTGAACTGACTGGCCGGCCCGGCGGGGCTGTGTCACTGGCCGTTGGCATGGCCTCGATCTTCGCGGCGCTGCCAGGTATGGCCAGCTTGATGGCCTATTGGTACCAGTTCGCCTTGCTGTTCGAGGCCCTGTTTATCCTCACGACGATCGATGCAGGCACGCGCATCGCTCGCTATCTCGTGCAGGAAATGGGCGGCCGGCTGTACTCCCCGTTGCGGGAGTACACCTGGTGGCCCGGCGTCCTGCTCACTAGCGCGCTTGTAGTAGGCGCGTGGGGCTACTTGATCCAGACCGGAAATATCTCCACGATCTGGCCCATGTTCGGGGCGGCGAACCAATTGCTGGGGACCCTGGCCTTGTGTGTCGGCACGATGGTGCTGATCAAGATGGGTAAGGCCCGCTACCTATGGGTCACCGCTGTACCGATGGTATTTGTCGCCGTGATAACCCTCACGGGTTCCTATGAGCTGTTCTTTATGTTTCTGCAGAAAGCATCGGGCGCTTCTCAGCCAGGAACAATGTTCTCGCTGTACCTCGATGCCGGCTTGGTCGGCCTGGTGGCCCTGTTGGCTCTGATTATCCTTCTTGATAGCGCTCGGCAATGGTACGGGTATCTCATTCAAGGGCAACCGTTTGTGTCGAGCGAGGTCCTGGTTTTTCAAACGGCTCCTTCCGTAGGAAGCTCGACCGAGCCCCAGGACGGCATCAACATCCCAGGCGGGCGCTGTTGTTGATCGAGCGCGATCCGCTCTGTGCTGTCTCTCCCCCGTCAGGAAGTAAGCCCGATGAAACGTAAGTGCTGACCGCCAGTGTTCACGCTGACCATTTATTGTGGAGGTAGATGTGGCAGATCTGTGTTCGTTCGATGTGGTCTCCCAGGTCAATATGCAAGAGGTCAGGAATGCCGTTGACCAGACGATGAAGGAAATCCGGCAGCGGTTCGATTTCAAGGGCTCCAAGACGGATGTCACGCTGAAGGAGACCGAAGGCGAGCTCGTCGTCATCACGGATGACGAATACAAACTCAAAGCGGTAGTGGAAATCCTCAAAGCGAAGTTTGCGAAGCGCCAGGTCTCCCTGAAAGCCATGGTGTACGGGAAGATGGAAGAAGCCCTGGGGGGGACGGTCCGTCAGGTGATCAGTATCCAGCGGGGCATCGCAGCCGATAAAGCCAAAGCGCTCAGCAAGGAGGTCCGCGACGCGAAGTTCAAGGTTCAGACGCAGATTCAAGGCGACCAGCTCCGGGTTCAAGGCAAAAGTA
>JBHICF010000288.1:0-2872 GCA_046759485.1 Nitrospiraceae bacterium | reverse complement strand
GGTATGGCGTGGGAGAACCCGGCAATCTGCTGCCCGTCTGCGCTGTTGTCCCCTCGGGAGTAGTTACCCGCCACCCCATAATCAAGCCTCGTCCCGTTCCGTGCGATCTGCCCGTGCGGGACCCGCCGTGTCGTATCCGCGCTATCCCTGTCCGCGAAGATGCTGAAGCCCACGATTGCGGTGATCGTCGCTCCAGCATTGTTCGTGAGGCGGGAGTTATTCGTGACCGGATCATGGGACCAAGAGGCGGTGTCCTCCTGGAGGGTCTGGTCCCAGTTGATCGTGGTGAAGGTAGCGATGCTGTCCCAGACGTGACGATCATTGGAGCTGGCCACGACCCAATCTGCATCGGTGAGGTCGATCAGTTGGATGTCGCCAGCTACCAAGTCACAATCATTCCCGGTTGCCTCCTCCACCTGATCCACGAACGCCACGTCGAGAGTTTCGGTGCTGCCCCCCGTGAAGATGGGGAAGATAAGGGAGCCGACACAATTATCCGAGGTAGCATTCCTGACGTATGTCGAAGTCGCCCCGCCTGGATATGACGTATTGCTGCTCTGTCGCACCCGAACCAGAATGGAGTTCCGGTCAGCGGGAGTATGATTGACGACATAGGTGAGAACGCAGAGAACCTTCTTGTTCGCAGCGATGGTCCAGGTCGCGTTACTATCTGTATGGGCGAAGGTCGAACCGACCGGATGCCCGCTGTCATTGTTCCACGTCGCCGTAGCCCATGACCCGGAAGTCAGGGTGGATGGTGTTGCTCCCATGTCAATCGGGCGGGGGGAGACCTGCCCATATCGGCCCGCTCCGGTAGCCGTCGCAGCCAGCGTCATATAAAGGCGGTCATTAGCAGGGAGCACAGCAGCCCAGAAACCCTTGGGGTCTCCCGAACTCCTGTCGTAGTCGCCTACACGGTCGGCGCTATTCCACGTTACTGAACGCCGAATGAGGATGTCATCCCCAGAGGATAACTCGAATATGCCGACGCCCTGCGTGGTCATCTCATCGGCACCACCACTAATACGGACGTATCGGCTGATCCCTCCCCCTCGGTTATTCTGATTTGTGGTGTTGATGCGAACGGTGTCCTGCGCGATGGACCGTGCTGTGCCAGAGCCCCGAACGAATTTGGAGTGGCCAACCAGGATAGGGAGGTTGGCGTTGGCGGCGGGACAGTTAAGTGTCTCCGTCGCCCCGTTCCACTCGCCGGACCAATCCCCCTGCTCCAACTGAGCCGAGGCATCGTAGGTCTCCGTCGCCTCGGTGGTGTTGGAGACGTTAGTTTCGGCCCCTGTCTCTTGAACCGCGAATGCTTCGCCGACCGCCACTATGCCCTCGGGTTAGGTTTGGCCTTCCATCGGTCGAGTTGGTCGAACAGCGCGTCCCGCACGCCCTCAACAATCATCCCCCGGTCGAACCAGGCCAGGATCTTATTCCGCCAATCCCAATAGGCTTCGAGTTCACCCATCGTGTATCCCAATTTGAGTGCTTCCAGCGCCTCCGTATTCCCAGCGTCTCGCAGCCTTTTGAATGCTGCAGTGTATCGGCCCTTCCACAGATCAAACTCTTGCTGGCTGTTCATTCTTCCTCACTGGCACTACCGTCCCACACTCAGGGCACGCAAAGCAGAGCCGGGTAACGAGATTCTCCTCGACCTCAACGATCTTTAGCCCGTCTATGGCTCGTGACTTGTCGCAGCACGCAGGCATCAGGTCCCCCGGATCATCGTGCCGGGTTCCATACCGAGGTCCATCGTGCTCGCAACGCCAGATAAGACACCTGCACCGACAGTCGGTGTGATCTCGGAAGCGGCTGGGCCAAACGCTGCGTATAGCACAAGAGCAGCAGAGGGATCGGCGTCGTCCATGACGCATGTGAAGCCATCGCTGTCAAAGGACTTTATATCCATCAGGCCCTCAGTGACTATCGGATCGGCTGTGCTTTGGTTGATGTAAACCGCATCGAACTCAATCGCCGTTGCACACTCCGTAGTACCCACAGCATCTTTAGAAAAAGCCCCCTGCGCCCCACGATCCGTCGCACTGCTTGCAGCCCCCACCGACCAGGAGGTATGGTTGCTCTCGTTGCCAGTGGTATCTTCTGCATTACCATTAGAGAGGAACAATACTGCACTAGGGTTGAACCCTAAACCCGTCACTGCAATGTCCGTCCCATCCGTCTTGGTCTGGAGGTTCCCGACTGAGTAGTTGCCGCCCTTGAGGGCAAGGCAGTACATGTGGATGCTCCCCCCAGTATCGGTGAAGTTTACTGTCCACCCGTTACTATTAAAAGAGACAAATGATCCCCGCTTATTAACGAGGTTCGCGGTGTGGCAGGCGGCTGTGCACTCGCTCGTTATGCAATACGAGTGCGTGTTCGACGTAACTTCATTATCATCCCCACCCGTACACATGACGCCTTCGTTCGCACTCCCAGTGACTACACCGATGGTCATGGCCCTATTGTTGGTCAAAAAGTTGTCACCATTAAAAGCCACATGGGTCATCAGAAGAAAGTCCGGCTGGAACCCAAGGGCAGTATATGATTGATTGCCCGTGCCCGTGGGGTCCCATGTGACGATGGCTGAATCAGTTATACTATCGCCTCCGAGGGCGAGATAGTGAACACGGATGTCCACACCGAACTGATCGTCGATAGTAAACGTCATCCCATCAGTGTCAAACGACTTAAAATCCATGAGGCCGTCTAGGGTTTGGGTGGTCGTAGAATTTACAATGCAAGCATCAATACGCCCTTGTCTATTGTCGTTTGACGTGCCTACATCGTGGTCATCCCCCGTACAAATCGCCCTACGGGATGTTGATGATAGCGCCATACCGAAGCCTTCACCGTGATCCTTCTCGCCCTG
>JBHICF010000287.1:0-2897 GCA_046759485.1 Nitrospiraceae bacterium | reverse complement strand
ACGATGTTCTCGCCGATGTCGATCTCACCATACCGGTGTAGGATCAACACCTCAAGCACATCAAAATCCTTCAAGGCGCGCTCCCGGATTTCACGCAGCTTCTTTTGCGCCATCCCCTCATAGTGCTCGAACGTAATCCCACTCACATCACGCCCACGGGACTGATCCCGCGCCGTTCCTAGAAAAACCGAGATCCCCCCGATCCGACGTGATCGCTGCCGCACGCGATCGATTTCAGCATCCACAGAGAAGTTCCCACGCTGGACCCGCACCAGTAGGCTATCATCCGCCACGTGGGAGGGCTCGTCGGCCCCGCCAGCGAATGGTGGCAGCAATGCGACCTCATCCCCCTCTCGGATCTCGGTCTCATTATGTGCGATCTCTTGATTCACTGAGATCAGCACCTTCCTTTTAAGAATGAGTTCACTGATTTGGGGATAGTGGACTTCTAGGGCCGTCACCAGATCCTTGACCTGGCGCCCACCGTTGAGCGTGATGGAGAGCGTGCTCTGGTTGTTCGCGAGCGTCTTAATCTGCCCGAAGAGTTTCACAGGGACACTGATCACTTCGATGGCTCCATCTGGAGGTCAGCCGCCACGACCCAGCTCTGAGGCTAGGGGGACGACCGAGTATACGTTCCTGACTTTCCGCCCGCCTTCGACAATAAGAAGGTCTCTCCAAAGCTGATGGTTTTGTCCACTGCTTTACACATGTCATAGATGGTAAGGGCGGCTACGGACACGGCCGTCATGGCCTCCATTTCGACACCCGTTTGGCCAGTCGTTTTCGCGGTCGCGGTGATCGTGATCGCACAGCGACCCTCGTGATCTGGCTGGGATTCCTCTTTGAACGCGATGTCCACACTGGTGAGCAGGACCGGGTGGCACATAGGGATGAGATCAGGAGTCCGCTTGGCTCCCATCACCCCCGCCACTTGCGCAACAGCCAGGACATCACCCTTGGCAATCTTGCCCCGTTGAATCTTCTCCAGCGTTTCAGGCTTGAGAAAGACCCTGGCTTGCGCGGCTGCTACCCGCTCACTCGAGGCCTTCGCGGAGACATCGACCATCCGCGCGCGTCCGGATTCGTTGAAATGCGTAAGCTCGCTCATTTTCTCGGAGAAATCCCCATTTCCTTGTTCCATGACCCCCTGGGCTCTCCGAACGAAGACGTGATTATAGGAGCCGGTCAGAAGCGGAGTCAAGCATCAGTGGGTGCGTCGTTTCCTTGACTCAGGCGACGCCGATCTACGAGAATGGCAGCGTGGCCGATTCTCTCGCCATAGAACGCCTCGAATTTCCTGGATATTGCGGAGTCGACCAGGCTGAACGGGAGGATCCCCAGCCAATCGCAGTGGATCTGGATCTCGAGTATCCGCTGGGTCGATGGGAGGAGGCCGCTGCCACAGCAGACCTCACCCATACCGTGGACTATGCGGCGATTGCCGGCCGAGTCGTCGAGGTCGGTACCCAGGAGCGATTTGTCCTCCTCGAGACCCTTGCCGACCGCATCCTGACCATGCTCTTTGCCGAATTCCCGATCAGGAGTGCCCGCCTCTGGGTCAGAAAGGTACACCCGCCCGTCAGCGGGGTTCATGGGTCCGTGGGAATTCGTGTAGCGCGGAGCCGGTCCACCCCATCGAACTTGGAGCTCACACCAGCGAGCTACCTCCTCGAATCTCAACACCTGTTGCCGAAGGGTCATGTCCTGGACGTGGCAACTGGTCATGGCAGAAATGCCCTTTACCTGGCATCTCAGGGGTATAGTGTGGAGGCCATCGATCGGGACGAACACGCTCTATCCGACCTCGCCGCTACCGCACAGCAACGTCATCTCGCCAACCTCGCCGTCCATGCCGTGGATCTCGAAGCGATCCCGGGTCAGGTTCCGGATCTCCCCAAGGAACGATACGATGTCATTCTGGTTTTCTTCTATCTCTATCGCCCCTTGTTCCCTGTCCTCGTGCAAGCACTGCGACCAGGTGGCGTTTTGCTGTATGAAACCTATCTGATCGAGAACCATCTGCGGTTTCAGCATCCGCGGAGACAGGAATTTTGTCTCGCGCCGAACGAATTGCTGCGTCACGTGCCAAGCCTGCTCGTCCGGCACTATGACGAAGGCGAGCATGAAAGCAGCCATGGGCACGGGATTTCTTATACCGCGAGGCTCCTGGCCGTCCGTGAAGTGGTCCATGCCGCGTCTTGATCTGCATCTACACACCACCTATTCGGATGGCAGCCAGCCTCCGGCCACCGTGCTGGAGATGGCCAAAAGAGCCAACGTCACGGCCCTTGCCATCACGGACCACGACACGCTTGATGGCGTTCCGGAAGCCATCGACATCGGGACGAGACTCGGCATTGAGGTCATCCCAGGGGTGGAGATTAGCTCCCGATGGGGCGAGAGTGAACTGCACATTCTCGGGTACTTCTTGGACTGCAAGGATCCGGCGCTGCACCAAAGGCTGGCGTCTCTGCGGGAGAGTCGCCACACACGAAACCCGCGCATCATCGACAAGCTCAACGCACTCGGCCTGGCTCTCACGTATGAGGAGGTGAGGGAATTGGCAGGCACTGAATCCGTGGGCCGACCCCACATCGCGCGCGTCTTGATGGAGAAGGGATACGTGAAGTCCGCAAAAGAGGCCTTCGACCGATATCTGGCCGACGGGGCAGCGGCCTATGTTCCACGAGATTTGCCCAACCCGGGTGAGGCCATTTCCTGGATTCGGTCCGCACAGGGGATTCCAGTCCTCGCACACCCAGTGTGGATCAAGCAGAAGGAAGATGGGATGCAGCGCTTCTGTATGCAGTTGAAAGCTGAAGGGTTACTCGGGATCGAAGTGCACTATAGCACGCATCATCCGCAACAGACCGCCCAATACCTGGAGATCGCTC
>JBHICF010000286.1:0-2899 GCA_046759485.1 Nitrospiraceae bacterium | reverse complement strand
GCCGTGGACCGTGGCTTGCGTCTAGCCGATAAGCGCTCCTTCCCCGCCGACCGGCTGCGATGGATCAAGGTCCGTGATGAGATCTACGAAGAAATCATCGAGAAGGGATGGAACACCTCTAAGGAAGCTTTTGTCCAGCGGTACGGTAGTGACTCGCTCGATGCTGCCAACCTCATGATGCCGCTGGTCTTCTTTCTGTCACCGACCGACCCGCGGATGCTGAAGACCCTCGATGCGACTAATCGATCGCCGGAACAAGGGGGTCTGGTCTCGAACAGCCTCGTCTATCGGTACAACGTGACGGAAACCAAGGACGGGCTAAAGGGAGAGGAGGGGACCTTCAACATCTGCACGTTCTGGCTGGTCGAAGCCATGACGCGAGCGGGAGCCGTCGAGCACCATAGGCTGGAGCACGCTCGGCTCCTCTTTGAACAGATGCTGGGCTATGCGAACCACCTAGGGTTGTACGCCGAAGAGATCGGACATCGAGGAGAAGCACTCGGGAACTTCCCCCAAGCCTTTACCCACCTGGCATTGATCAGTGCGGCATTCAACTTAGACCGAGCGCTCGGGAAGAAGGGGTAAGCAAGCGCTGGGAGGAATACCTTTTCGTCTGACACTAAGGAAGACAACGTCTCCGCTCGCGACATGGAGAGCCGCTTCAACGACCCATTACAGAATTTCTCATGGAAGCGCCTAACAAACACCGCGTTTTGATTATCGGTGGCGGGTTTGCCGGGGTAGAAGCGGCCAGGAGGCTCCAGAGAGGCCTGCCGCGCGATTGGGAGATTGTCCTCTACAGTCAAGAAAATCATTTCGTCTTCACCCCTCTCCTCTCAGATGTCGTGGGTGCGACTATCACACCCATCCACGTAGTCTGCCCAATCCGCCAGATGGTCCGCGAAGTCTCCTGCAGGACTGCTCAGGTGGTGGGCCTCAACTGCAAGAATCATGAGGTCAGATTCGAAAGACCCAACGGCCAGCTTGGGAAAGACACGTACGACCACCTTGTCCTCGCCGCGGGCCTCGGTGTGAACATGAACACGGTCCCGGGCATGGCCAGGTATGGGTGGCCGCTGAAGACCCTGGGTGATGCCGTTGCCCTCCGCATGCGGATCATTGGCCAGCTCGAGCGCGCTCAAGTCGCCATGTCACCTGAGTTCAAGGCAAGACTGCTTTCGTTCGCTGTGGTCGGAGGTGGGATCACCGGGATTGAAATTGCAGGTGCCGTCGCCGATCTGCTCCGTGGAGGCTGTCGCTACTATGATCGAATCGATCCCCAAGAGATTCGGGTCACGGTCATCCATAGTCGGGCACGGATCCTCGATCAGTTTCCAGAGTCGCTCTCCAGCTTCGCTCAGCGGAAGATTGGGAAAGGGCGCCTCGACATCCGGACCCAAGCTCGTGTCGGAGAGGTCACCGTCGAGGGTATTCGCCTGCAGAACGGTGAGTTCATCCGGGCTGGCACAGTCATCACGGCGGTGGGGAATACCATCCAGCCATTGTTCCCCGATGCGGGGCTGCCGGTTGAGCGGGATCGGATCAAAGTGTTGCCCGACATGCGTGTGGAAGGCTGTGACAGCGTGTGGGCGCTCGGCGATTGCGCCGCTGTTCCGAATGCCTTCGATGGGTCTCCGTCTCCCACTCTGGGGCAGTTCGCGGTCAGGCAAGCCCGGCAGCTCTCTAAGAATCTGATTGCTGTGATTGAGGGCCGATCACCCAAGCCCTTCAAGTACCGAATGCATGGCATGTTTGCCACGATCGGTCGCCACAACGCGGTCGGCCTCCTCTACGGGATCCATTTTTCCGGCTTTCCAGCCTCGCTGTGCTGGCATGGTGTCTACTGGACGATGATGCCGACCATCGTCCGAAAGGTTCAGGTCGGGCTTGATTGGCTGTTGGGGTACGTGGCACCGGCGAACATCACCACGCTCTCCTCTCTTCCGACTGGGGACCGAATGCATGAAGATGAAGTGAAACAACTGGCAGGGTTCTTCGATAAGCACCCGGAGCTGCGTGAGCTCCGCGTATCTGAAGTGATGCGACGGACTGTTCCCACCCTCAAGAAGCACGTGACTATTACGGAGGCGATTCACCTCTGCCGTGAACAAGGGACCTCAGTATTTCCGGTCGTTGATGAAGAGGGAAGACTAGAGGGCATTTGCTCACGCACCGATTTGTATCGCGCAGTGAATGCGGCGCGCGGCCCTGATACTGTCGTCGGCGAGATCATGACCGCCCCGGTGATCACGGTGCGTGAAGATGCCTTGATCGATGACGCGATCGAGCTTGCCGCGACGAAGGAAGTGCGGCATCTGGTCGTTGTGAATGATGTTTCACCGGATCGTCCGGTCGGGATGCTGACGAGCTTCGATCTCGTGTACTGGTTCGTGACTCAAGGCAAGAGACAGGAGGCCTCCGGGGCTTCCAGAAATACACCTTCATGAATTGTGTCAATAGGTACCACGGCCCGTCAGCTGAAGGAATGTTGCTCCATCCCTATGGCCAGTGACGGGAAGGTGGTCATCATTATGGGCGTCTCCGGCTCGGGGAAAACGACCATTGGTCGACTCCTTGCCGCAGAACTCGCATGGCCATTCTACGATGGCGACGATTTTCACCCCCAAGCCAATGTCGACAAGATGAGCCAAGGGATCGCCTTGACCGACGAAGACCGGACTTCCTGGCTTGATGCAATCCATAATCTGTCGGCGCAGTTGCTGGCTGAAGGCCGCTGCGCAGTCATTACCTGCTCGGCGCTCAAACGGAGCTACCGGGAACGTTTAATGGGGAATCTGCAAGGCGTGGTCTTTGTGTATCTCAAGGGTACGTATGATCTGACGCGCCAGCGTCTCCAGTCACGGACAGGACACTTTGTGAAGGCGGACCTTCTGCCCAG
>JBHICF010000285.1:0-2913 GCA_046759485.1 Nitrospiraceae bacterium | reverse complement strand
TCTGGTCTTCTTGCATCTCAGGATACAGTGGGATTGCTAGAGTCTCTTGAGCGGCGCGTTCGGCCTCTGGAAAGGCTCCGGGCGTATATCCAAGATGTCGGTAAGGTTCAACCAGATGGAGCGGGAGGGGATAATAGACGCTGGAGGCGATGCCTGCTGACCTCAAATGTTCCTGGACAAGTTCCCGGCCTTTCACCCGGACAATGTAGAGATGATACACGTGTTTCGCGTAGGGTGCTTCCCAGGGCAGCCCGATCCCGGCCCCTGCCAGTAGCGCACGATATTTCGAAGCAATCTCATGTCTCTGCTTGTTCCACGTATCAAGGTATTTCAACTTGACCCGGAGAATCGCCGCTTGCAGCTCGTCGAGACGGCTGTTGAAGCCGAGCATCTCGGGATAATACTTCTTTTGCCAGCCATGTATTCGAAGTTTCCTTACGGTATTGGCCAGTTCGGGGTCATCAGTTACCACCATTCCGCCATCGCCGTATCCGCCGAGATTCTTGCTTGGAAAAAAACTCAGGCAGGCAGCATAGCCCAAGGATCCAGTTTTCCGACCTTTATACTCGGCACCCAAGGCCTGTGCGGTATCTTCAACGATCCTGAGCCCTCGCCGTTTTGCTATATCCAATATTGGGTCCATATCGGCCGGATGGCCGTAAAGGTGCACGGGGATGATAGCCTTCGTCCGTAGGGTGATCCTGGGTTCAATCTGCGCAACATCGATGCAATAGTTCTGGGGATCGATGTCAATGAAGACGGGCGTCGCTCCGCACTGCGAAACCGCCTCAGCCGTCGCAAAGAAGGTATAGGCCGGAACGATCACCTCGTCGCCCGGACCGATCCGGTAAGCTCGGAGCGTGAGGAGCAGAGCATCCGTGCCGGACGCTACGCCGATGGCATACTTCACCCCGAGGTAGGATGCGACAGCTTCCTCGAGCGCTGCCACCTTCGGGCCAAGAATGAAGGTGCCGCTCTTCAGAACCTCATGGATCGCCTGGTCAATCTCCTCTCGAATGCTATGGTACTGCGCGGCGAGATCGATGAGAGGGATCTTCATTTGGTCGGCACCCCGATGGCTACTTCTTCAGTCACGGTCTCTCCCCGCTTGACGTAGCACATGCCGCACCTCTGGCATTGCGCTCGTTCCACTTTGGCCTCATCGACCGGCACGAAGGTGAGCTTTATCCCGCAATGGCACATCCACCCCACAATGCGCCCTGGATTCCCCACGACCAAGGCATAGTCGGGAACATCCTTTGTCACGACGGCCCCCGCGCCGATGAACGCATACCGCCCGATCGTGTATCCGCACACAATGGTGCAGTTTGCCCCTAACGAGACACCTTTCCTGATGAATGTTTGTTGGTATTCGTCCTTGCGTGAAACGTGGCTCCTCGGGTTAATGACATTGGTGAAGACCATGCTAGGGCCGCAGAAGACGTCATCCTCCACGATCAGGCCGGTGTAGAGGGAGACATTGTTCTGGATCTTAACGTTGTCACCGACGACGACATGGGAGGCGATAAAAACATTCTGGCCGATGCTACAGCCCCGGCCGATCTTGGCATCCTTCATGATGTGCGAAAAATGCCAGACCTGGGTCCCCTCCCCGATCTCGCAGGGTTCGTCAATCACCGCAGTGTCATGAGCGAAGTACGGCTTGGGCGAACGCTTGGGCAAGGCGACCACCGCCGCTTTTCGGTCGAGCGACTGCTGGCATGCCTCCAGAATCTCCAGGACCCTAACCCCCTCCTCCCCATCCGTGTCTGGTCTCCTCCGGGTCGCTATGCACTCCACGAAATGCCGGCACTCGGCTCGGAGTGGCTCCTCTCTCGAGAAAGACACAACCTCCGCTTCCTCCATTCGGGGGACCGGAAGCCGGTCCACCCACTCGACCGACTGATTCAGGAGGACGAGCTTTCTTTCAGGCTCCACGTCATCGAAAACAACCATCCGGCGATCGCCGCCGATGACGAATTTCTGTTCTTTATAGGGATGGAGCCAGCTCACGAAGATATGGCCTTTGACACCGCTTTGGAACTCGAGCGTTGTGACCGTTACATCGGGAATCCCGTGATTGAGATAGCTTCCCCCTTGGGCACAGACCTGCGTTGGCCGTTCCCCGAGCAGGTAGAGAATGGCCGAGATGTCATGAGGGGCAAAACTCCATAGGATGTTCTCTTCCGTCCTGAAGCGGCCGAGGTTCAGGCGGTTCGAGTAAACGTAATAGAGTTTTCCTAGCTTCCCTTCGTCAATTAACGCCTTAAGCTTGACGACGGCGGGATGGTAACGGAGAAGATGGCCGACCATCAAAATTCGGCCCTTCTTGTCGGCTAACTCGACCAAGTCCCTGCCTTCTGATACCTTCATTGCCAAGGGTTTTTCCACGAAGACGTCCTTGCCGGCCAGGAGCGCTTCTTTCGCCAGGGCGTAATGGGAGCTGGCCGGGGTGGCGATCACGACTCCTCCTACGTCGCGGTCCTTCACGACATCTGCAAAGGAGGTAGTCAGCTTGACGTCTTGGAGTCGCTCGCGCAGAGCCGCTATTTTTGTGGAATCGACGTCACAGGCTAATCGAAAAACGCCCAGCTCCGCGAAATTCCGGACCAGATTCATACCCCACTGCCCACATCCTACAACCGCAATATGCTTCATAATGATTGCCCGCTGTCTACTTTATGAGGTTCTGGTAGACCATACCGCCTCGCTCCACCCTTCCTCAGGGGAGTCCGGAACCGACTTACACTAGACCCCGCGTAGGCCAGGATTGTTTGTGGTCAATGAACCCCTTCCTCTCTAAATGCAGTAGTATCTGATGCGCCGCCCCCTCCGCAGAGACCCTTGAAGTGTCGACCACCACATCTGGGTTCTCCGGCCAGTTGGAGGGATCAATCCCTTCATGCTGTCATC
>JBHICF010000284.1:0-2918 GCA_046759485.1 Nitrospiraceae bacterium | reverse complement strand
CCCGGACACACACTTCCAAACGCAGAATTCTATCGCAATGGGATGAAGAAGGCCTTCATTGTCGTGGCGGATGCATTCTATCCAACGGAGACCACCAAGTTTGCCGACGTCGTCCTCCCAGCCTCGCTTTGGGTCGAGAAGGAGGGAGTCGCGGGCAACGCCGAGCGTCGCTATCATCTGTATCCTAAATTGGTCGATCCACCGGGAGAGGCCCGGAGCGATCTGGAAATTCTGATTGATTTCGCCGACCGACTCGGCCACGGCGAGCTGATTTCGGCACGCACCCCGAAGGATATCTGGGACGAGTGGCGCAAGATCTCTGCGCATTCCCCCTATAATTTCGAGGGGATCACGTACGAGCGACTCCAGCAGGAGCGAGGCCTGCTCTGGCCCTGCCCGACGGAGGACCACCCGGGCACCAAACGCCGCTACCTCCCGGGCAAGGATCCGATGGCCAAGGCCACCGGCCGATTCGACTTTTACGGGAAAAAGGATGGACGGGCGACGGTCTGGCTCGATAGCCAGGAGGAGCCTCTGGACCCGTACACCCAGGAGTATCCTCTGATCCTCAACACCGGACGGATCCTCGAGCATTGGCACACGATGACCATCACTGGCCCAGTGGAGCAACTGAAGGATATCCATCCGGATTACTTGGAAATTCATGCGAAGGATGCGCATCGCCTTGGCATTACCCCAGGAGCACCCGTGATCGTGCGGAGCCGCCGAGGCGAGGTCGAGCTACGCGCTCGTCTGACCGATACCGTCCGACCGGGGATGGTCTTTGCCACCATGCATTCGGCCAAACATCTCATCAACCGTGCCACACACGATGTATTTGACCCGTTTTCCAAAGAACCAGCCTTCAAACGATGCGCCGTGTCTGTACGGCCCAAGAACGCGTAACGGGAGGACTAACGAATGAAGGCGCCTGAGAGGACGAGAAACTGCCGGTGGGTATTGGCTGCCCTGACGACCCTAATAGTTTGGATGTCGGGTAGTGTAGCCTGGGCCGCGATAGAAGAACCGCTGTCGAAGGTCGGCTTGATGCGTGGGGTCGGTATCCTCGCAGCAGTCGTCAGCATCGTAGGACTGATCCTGGTCCATTACGTGTACCGAGAGAGGATACCTCGAGGGACATATCACTGGCTCCTGCTGCTTGGGCTCTTCATTCTCCCCCTGGTCACGTCGGCCACCACTACGGTGACGGTCATGGAGGGCTATAAATCCGTGCAAGCCTGCGCCTCTTGCCACGTGATGGATCCGTTCGTCAACGATCTGAAAAATCCAACCAGTTCGACGCTAGCCGCCCGGCATTACAAGAACAATTGGATCGCTAAAGACCAGTGCTATGCTTGCCATGTATCATATGGCGTGAGTGGCGGAATAGAAGGCAAGCGCGATGGGTTTCGCCATTTTCTGTATTACGTGACGAACACTTACCACGATCCAATCAAGTTTACCGGAAGTTATAATAATGCCAACTGTATGAGCTGCCACGCGGGCACGACCATTTGGGAACGGGTCAAGAGTCACCAGGCCCTCACACCGGATTTGACGTCGAACAAAGTGGCCTGCATCCAATGTCATGGGCCGCCCCATCCCATACCGAGTGAGCGAGCCGCAGCCGTAAAAGACTAGTAGATGAGTCACCGAGGAACACGGAGGGTAGGATGACCAAGGCAGATTTAACAGATAAGACAAAGACATCATTCTGGGTTGCGCGACAGCTGGATCTGGCGGTGATAAGCGCGATCGTCGGCCTACTCTGTGTGTTGCTGTTCCTGTGGCACGGATTTGGCGCATGGAGTATGGGGCTGGGGACGTTTGTTGGTTTGCCCCTATTGGTTCTTGCTGTGCTCCTATACCTTAGCGCTGTGGCGGCGGATCTGAAGCGGCGCGGGGCGCTGTAGCCAGATTCTAGGTACCAGGCTTCCGAAGCGGAAGAAGCAGCTGCTCGCCATCTGCCACCATCGAGTTCTCTCCTGATGGTGTAAGGATTCACGCCAGTAAGACATCCACCCCCGCCGTAGCGCTTCTTCTGTATTCTCCACTGTCAAAGGGATCTGGAAACTAGAGATGGAGACGTCTCGAACACACTCGGAATGACCGAGGAGCACGATGGCTGGCACAATCGTACGGCACGATCCACGCGTGGACCGACTAGTTCCGCCTGGGGCGTCGCTGGAAAAACTCGCCGACGGCTTTGCATGGGTGGAAGGACCGGTCTGGGATCCTCGCCGCGAGCACTTGCTGTTCTCCGATATCCCGAACAATAGTGTGTTCAAGTGGCAGGAAGGTGTCGGCGTCAGCCTGTTTTTAAAGCCGAGCGGCTATACGGGCACAACACCATTCCAGGGGAAGGAACCTGGTTCAAACGGGCTCACGTTCGATCACACCGGTAGGCTTGTGCTGTGTGAGCATGGGGATCGGCGCATCGGACGGCTTGAAAAGGACGGGAGCAAAACCACCCTGGCTGATCAGTACGAGGGCAAACGCTTGAACAGCCCGAACGACCTGGTGTTCAAGTCAAACGGGGACTTGTACTTCACAGATCCATGCTATGGATTACCAAAAACCGTCGACGATGCTGCTCGAGAACTTGATTTCTGTGGAGTCTATCGACTCTCAGTGAGCGGGAAACTCACCCTGCTCACGAGTGAGCTCAAAGCACCGAATGGAATTGCATTCTCACCGTCGGAGGAAACGCTCTATGTGAGCAACTCCAGCCCGGAGCGGGCCGTCTGGATGGCATACGAGGTGCGAGGAGACGGCACGCTGACTGATGGTCGGGTCTTTTTCGACGCCACTCCCTGGACGGGAACCAAAAGCGGACTGCCCGATGGGATGAAGGTAGACCGTGATGGAAACCTGTTCGCGACCGGTCCGGGAGGTATCCACATTTTCTCACCGGATGG
>JBHICF010000283.1:0-2924 GCA_046759485.1 Nitrospiraceae bacterium | reverse complement strand
CTCAACTTTCTGAGCCCGAACTCAAGGAAGTTTCTGCCCCAGATTTTCTCAAGGCTGTCCGGACACTAGCTGCATGGCGTCCGGGAATCCAAATCCTGAAGCTTGAAGGAGTTTACACGAATTCCCCCGTTCACGCGTAAGGGTGCGGCGCATTTGAACAGGAGGTAGAGATGGCCACCATTGTTAAGTACAGCGATACGAAGCGACCGGTTAACGCCTATCCACGTCGCATCGTCTCGCCTCGACACCCCAAGCCTTGCTGCGCTGCCCGGATGGTCCAGGTGGGGGCCATCCAACAGGATCAACGGGGACGAGCCTTTTCTTACCGTCGGTGTAACGTGTGCGGCTTCACCCTTCGTCTTTTCCTCTCGGTCGAGCCCCCGGACCCGCCAGCCTACGTCCAACGCCGCAGGCGCGTCAGTAGCCTCTTCCGGGGTTCTATGTAACGGCCCGGCGGGCTGAGCCGCCCAAGAAATGAGGGACACAGTTATGCGCTGGCAATTGATTACGAGTATGCTCGTGGGGCTTGGGATCTTTCTGAGCTCTCCGGCCCTTGCCGATGATTTCGCTTTCACATGGATGGGCCTCATCCACCGAGCTGACCCACCCCTTCGGGAAGTGAGCCTCCTGGATTATCGGTCGGTCCCTGATTCCCGCCATGCACCCTCCGTAACCGGCGGGGATTTCCGTCATTTCGGGGTCGAAGCACCCTGGCAGAGCACGTCTGCTTTCCACCAGGAGAGAAACCGGGACCTTATCCGACCTTCGTGCTGAACAGCAAGAACCCAGCACCAACGCAATCAGGACTACCGTCTTTCGGGGGTGATCATGATGGTCGTGGACGTAATTGACCTCGTCAAGCGGGGTTACTTCTGTCCTGAGACCGCCCTCCTGCGTCTCTGGCGGTCCGGGCAGGGCGACGACCCTCTTCAGGAGCTGCTGCTGAGCCGCAACTGACCGAAGAGGGGGAACGCGAAGGGGCTGTGTTCCTGTGCCATCGCCGAATGGGAGCAAAGGAGGGGCCGCCAGAGACACCCATCAGAGCAACGGAGAAGCGATTTTTGAAATGGAACTGCCCTTACTCCTAGTCTGCGTAAAGTGTGCCTCGGTGTTCGGGCGATTACTAAATCCCAGCCTTGTCATTGCCAAGAATAGATCCGGCCAGCGGATTGAATCGGAAGTTCTCGGTAATAGAATGTGGCGATCGGAGGATTGAGGAAGGAGGAGGAACCTGTTCTGGCCAGCTATCGGTGTTTCTTGGAACAGGAGCGGCAGGCTCCTTGCGTTCTCAGTCCCAGGAAGGCAGCCAGAGAAATCTGGTGGAGTACGCCTTTGCTCTCGGCATCCAGGTGGGCTTATTCATCTCCCTTCGGTAATGCCTACCCCCCACAGACCCGCACCGGCTGCGGTTTCCCCCCAGATGAACCCGTCGTGTCGTTCCATCAATATATCTACGGCCTCGCTATCCACCGGCTCGGAAAACAAGTAGCCCTGCCCGTATGGGCATTGTAGCGCGCGGAGGTGGGCTAGCTGCTCCACCGTTTCCACCCCCTCTGCGACCACCGTCATGCCGAGGTTATGGGCCAGCGTCACGATCGCTCGGACAATCTCGGCGTGTTCCCCACCGCCGATCATCTGGTTGACGAAAGAGCGGTCTATCTTTAAGATCCCGATGGGAAAGTGGTGAAGATAGCTCAAGGATGAATAGCCCGTCCCAAAGTCATCCAGGCACAATTGAACGCCGCGCGATCGCAGCTGCCTGAGCATCGCGGTTGCGGCGTCTGCATACTCCATGATGGCACTCTCCGTGATCTCCAGCCTCAGGCTGCTCGGCTCGAGGCCGGTCTCCTTCAGGATCTGGTCGATCTGCTCGACCAAATCCGATTGCATGAACTGTTTGCCCGATAGATTCATGCTCATCGCCAAGGGCGGGCTCACGGGAAATTGCGCTTGCCATATACGCGTCTGGCGACATGCCTCGCGAAGCATCCAGCGGTTAAGGGCAATGATCAATCCGGTTTCTTCTGCCACCGGAATGAACTCCACCGGGGCGACAGAGCCCCGGTGCGAGTGCCGCCACCGCACGAGGGCCTCAAAGCCGGCAATCCTGCCGGATTCTAGCAACACAATAGGCTGGTAGTGAAGCTGAAGCTCCTTGCGTTCGATGGCTCGCCGCAGGTCGGTCTCCAACTGCAACCGCGCCACGGCGTGATCGTGCATGGCTCTGTCAAAGACCTCGTGGCATGCCCGGCCGTGGGCCTTGGCCCGATACATTGCCGTGTCGGCGTTCCGGAGAAGATCCTCTGGCCGATCATACCTGGTCGAACTCAAGGCGATGCCGATGCTGGCGGTGGTGAAGACCTCGTGGCCGTCAAGGTTGAAAGGGAGTGTGAGTGTCTTTTGAATTCGGTCGGTCACAAACGTGGCCTCGCTGACGTCTTTGATATCCTTAAGGAGTATCGCAAACTCGTCTCCGCCAAGACGCGCCACCATGTCGCTGCTGCGCAGGCTGGTCTCCAGCCGGCGCGCGATCGCGATCAGCAGGTGGTCCCCGATCAAGTGCCCAAGGCTGTCATTTATGACCTTGAAGTGGTCAAGGTCCAGCAAGAGCACGCCAATCAGATAGTCCTCTCGCCGTTTCGTATGCTTGAGGGAGCGTCCAAGCTGGTCCATGAACAGGGCCCGGTTCGGCAAGCCGGTCAGCCTATCGTGAAATGCATCGTGGAGTAATTGCTCCTCTGCCCGCTTGCGTTCGGTGATATCCTCGCAGACGATGAGGACAACGATATTATCGTCTGTCCCATGGACGGCACGAACGACCTCTCTCACCCAGACCCGGCTTCCGTCCTTGCGAATCTTGCGAAATTCCCCGTGAATAACGCGTCCGGGATTGTGCAGGCACGCACTTAATTGCTGCAGGCCAG
>JBHICF010000282.1:0-2934 GCA_046759485.1 Nitrospiraceae bacterium | reverse complement strand
AATTTCCCACCGAGCTCCGTCCAGGACCAGATGGCGTTCCTGCTCAGGACCACATTGGAACTGACATACAGGGCAAGCAATCGGCGATAGCGCAAGGCGACCTCCGGATCATCGCCAGACCTGAGGACTGCCTGGTGTTCCAACTTCAGATCGACTTCCCTGAGTTTCCCTGTTCGCAACGAATACAACAGAATACCCTGGTTATCGACGAGTCCAATGAGGTCATCGTACACACTAGTCAAAAAGGCAAAATTGTCATCCAGACAGTCGTTCTGCAGCAGGCAGCTGAGATCTCGACCAAGAAAGGGCGAGACACGGGGCATCAAGCCATTCATGGCAAGAATCGTGGGCACGAGATCGACCTGGCTGGCGACCGCACGAACGGGCCGAGGACGATATCCATCCGGAGTCCGGAGCGATTCATCCATCCAGACATAGAGCGGAGCCATGAAGTGACCCACCTGGTGTTCCAGTTCATTCTGTCCCAGCACTTCATGTCGGCCATGGTCACCCAGGATGAATACGACCGTGTTCTCGAGTAATCCTGATCGTAAGAGTTCCGCAAAGAACCGCTCTAATTCGCGGTCCAGGTGACGTAGCGCCGCTATGTAGCCGTCCGGATGTTTCTGAAGCGTCATAATTTCCGGATCCTGCTCCGGAACAGCGAATGGATGGTGGGTGCCTAGCGTCATGGTTGCCAAAAACCATGGTCGCTCGGCTGACTGTAAAGATTGAATGCGCGTCCGAACGAGATCCAACAGCGCGCCGTCCGGCTTTCCGAGACCCGCGCCGGACCCGATCTGCTTCACTTCCGGCGGAAAGTCGGTGATATCGTACAAGCGATGGAGCCCGTTCCTTGAGACAAAGGCACGGAGCCTGTTCAGGTCCCCCTCTTCGCTGATGACCATCTCTGTTCGATAGCCTTGACGCCTCAAGAGAGAAGGCAAGCAGACATAATCGTGGACATACAAGTTCTTCATGGCCGCATGGCCCTGTCGTGGGTAATAGGAGCAAAGGCTCGCGAAAAGGCCCCTCGAGGTTTGCACCCCGTTGCTGAAGAAATTTTCAAAATACACGCTCTCGTCTTTGAGACGATCCAAGAAAGGCGTCACTCGAATACCCTGGATCACCTGGCCCAGGTAGCGTCGATCCAGCGCCTCGACAAAAATGATGACAACATTGGCAGGATTCCCAAGCCGCACGCCATGGTCCTCTTGAGTCGTCCTGACTAGGGGGTACTGTGGATTGGGATAGCTCGCCCCTCTTCCCACGACCTCCTGCGTCACCCGCACCGCATCCTCGACTGGCATCGCAGTGAGCCTCATGGGTCGCCCTCCCTGGAACCGCGATTCAAGAGCTGCCCGAAGCGCTTCGCTCGCATAGAGAATCGGATTCTGGGCAAGCGTGTAATAGGTCCCACTGCTGATTTCTGCAGCCCGGATGGCCTCTGGACCCTTATGGTGAAAACCAACTCCGCCCATTACGATCGCCACCACCAAAAGGGAATTCGTGACGTAAGGCGATGCTGCTCGCCAGCGGCTCAAATGAAGCGCCAGTGCCCGCGTGAAAAATACCCACCATGCCGTGATGACGCAGAGTTGTAAGAGAATAAACACCGACACCCTCAAACCCCATTTACTGCCCTCTTGGAGTTCGGCCTCGGTTTGCTTCACAGCCTGAGCGCCCTCCATGCCAACTTCGGTCGTCTGCACGAACAGATTTTCCACGTACTCGAAGAACACAAAGTCCAAATGGTGCTGATTAAACGCGTAGTAGCCCATGTCGACCATTAAGAGGATGCCAATGACAAGTCCAACCAGCACTGACGAAACCACGAGTCCTGTTCGCACTGCCCCACCGGCGTGAAACATAGAGGCACGGCGTCGGGACAGGAGCGCAACGGGCACCGCGATCAGCGCACCGACACCGGCCGAGACGAGTACGGCCACCGTGGCGGTGATCAGGTCTGCCCGAAGCCCGACCCAGAGTGTTTTCGCAAGAAGCCCGGCGGAGGGAAATTCCACAGACAGAGTCTCAGGGAGCAGAAAGAATCGTTCCGTCTGCTGGATCAGCAGGAACAGGATCCACCAAAACACCAGAAGGCGGCGATACGACCAACTTGACATCTCACCGATCAGATTCATCAATCCACACCGATCTCCAGTGGAACCCGTGGAGAGGCGACGGCCGTCCCTCCAGCAAATGGTGATCCTAATCGAAGAAATCTCGGTATGCAACGCGCGAACGGCTGTACCGAGATCAGAAACCCGCTATCGCCGCCACATCGCCCGCTCTGCTGAACGTCGCGTCGTTCAGCCGGTCACCGAGCGCTGTTCTCCAAGAACTTCACCACGTCTTCAACAATGCTCTCTGTGGCGCCTCGGTTCTGTTCGACCACCCGAGCGGCCTTCTGCCCGACGGTGTGCGCAAGGCGGCGATCAGCGAGAAGCCGTTTGCTCTCTCGAAACAGGTCACCTTCGTCTTTCACTCGGATGGCACCCCCGGCCTCCAGGAGCCATTCCGAGACATCAGGGAAATCACGCATGTCAGGGCCGAAGAGAATCGGTTTCCCGTAGCACGCGGGTTCAATTGGGTTGTGCCCCCCTTGAGGAACCAGACTGCCACCGACGAACGCAATGTCCGCCAAGGCATACAGACGGCTCAGATAGCCTGTCTTGTCCACGACAAGGACCGCAGCATTCGGGCGTCGGAGTCCAGAAAAGCGATCGACCTCGAAAGGATCAGATCCGAAGAGATTGCAAACCTCGTGGCTCCGTTCAGGATGACGAGGCGCGAGGACGAGGGTCAAGTTTGAGTAGGAGTCCCGTAGCTTGAGGAAAATCGAGCGTATCATCACTTCCTCGCCCGAATGCGTGCTGCCGGCGACGAAGACGAGCGAATTCGTATCAAGTCGCAACGATTCCCTCATTGATT
>JBHICF010000281.1:0-2934 GCA_046759485.1 Nitrospiraceae bacterium | reverse complement strand
CCCGCCCCTCGAGGATCACCATGTCGTACCCGGCAAACTTGAGCTCTGGCCCCCAGTGCCCTCCCGAATTGGATGTCGTGATCGCGTTCGTGAGCGCACCTTTTGTAACCACCATGTAGCGGGCCCCACACGAGGCGTTGGTCCCGGTAAGGGGGCCGGTGGCAAAGATCAACTTATTATCGGGACCCAACGGATCCACAGTCGGGTCCATCTCCTCATAGAGGTATTTGGCTCCTAGGCCGCGTCCCCCGACGTAGTCGCGGGCCCACTCCCGGTTCAGAGGTTCCTTCGCGATCGTGCCGCGAGTGAGATCAACCCGGAGTAACGTCCCGCTCCACCCATACATCACGCTGCACCTCCTTGTAGGGCCTCGAGATAGCCGGTGTTGAGCTTCTCCGCCCATGGGCCCACCCAGTCTGCTGCGGTCACCTCGGCAAACTCGATCGCCCCGGTCGGGCAGGCCTTGGCGCAGGCCGGGTCGGCGTCGCACAAGTTGCACTTGAAGGCCTTGTGGGTATCGGGATTCCAGAAGACGGTCCCAAAGGGACAGGCAATCACACAGAGGCTACATCCGACACAGACCTTCTCCAGGACCACCTTGGCGCCCGTCTCTGTATTGATCGCGATAGCGTTGACCGGGCAGGCGGTCATGCACCAGGCCTCGTCACATTGAAAACAGGTGTACGGCGCGTAGCTCGCCTGCTCGTCAAAGACGTTGACCCGGATTACCGAGCGCGAGGGACGAAAGGTCCCGGTCTGGACCCAGGAACAGGCCAGTTCACACTGCATGCAGCCGGTACACTTTTCGGGGATGATCTTCAAGGCCTTGGGCATGATCTCACTCCCCCGGGGTGCCGGCGGGCGGCATAGGAAAGAAAGCTAGCCCGGATTAGTCACATAGAAGTGAATAATCTGCCCTCCGGGCTTCGACTCCGCCCCGCGCTTGCGGGGCCTCGCTCAGGGCTAGCCTTGAGCAGGCCGCGGGAGCGGCCTGTCGAAACCTGCCGGTGCGGCCGAGCCCGCACCTGCAGGCGCATTATTCACGAACGGAGTGTCTTCGTGAATAATGCGGGCTAGTGGTAGGAGAGCGGTCAAATTACGATTTGGTTCCTTCTTACTGAACCTGATCGCATCTTGTCAAGGCCTTTTCCCGGGCGGCCGGGGGAATACCGGGTGGGCCAAGGCGCCGGAAATATTGACTTCTCCGGTACTTCCGGGCCTTCCGGAGCGGCACAGACATTGCAACCAATTATTTAAAGAGAACCAGTGACTGCGAATTTTCTTATGAGAGGAGACTCCCTGTGGGGACCTCCAATACCCATATGAGCTTTTTTCAAAACGTGTCAGTGAATTTCGATAAGGCCGCAGCCTTCACACCACATCCGAGAGGTCTGCTTGAGCAGATCAAGTTATGCAACAGTGTCTATGCCTTTGAATTTCCCTTCTACTCTCAGCGGGGCTACGAGGTCATTTCTGGCTGGCGCGTCGAACACAGCCATCACAAGCTTCCGGTCAAGGGGGGGATCCGATATTCGGAGCAGGTGGATGAAGATGAGGTAAAGGCCCTTGCCGCACTGATGACTTACAAATGTGCGATAGTGGATGTCCCATTTGGTGGCGGGAAGGGGGCGGTGAAGATCGATCCCAAAAAATACACAACCCGGGAGCTGGAACAAATCACTCGGCGTTACACGGCCGAGCTGATCAAGAAGAATTTTATCGGACCGGGCGTGGATGTGCCCGCTCCCGATTACGGTACCGGCCCCAGAGAGATGGCGTGGATTGCCGATACCTATGAGGCGTTCAACCCCGGACAGATCGATACGTTGGCGTCTGTGACCGGTAAGCCTGTCACGCAGGGAGGAATTCGCGGAAGGGTGGAAGCAACAGGGCGCGGAGTATTCTTTGGCCTTCGCGAAGCGTGCAGTCAGGAAGATGACATGAAGGCGATTGGACTCTCCGCGGGCGTGGAAGGGAAAGAGGTTGTCGTGCAGGGATTAGGAAAAGTGGGATATCATGTCGCACGGTTTTGTCAGGACGCGGGATGCATTCTCGTCGGACTCGCAGAGGTCGAAGGGGCCATCTACGATCCCAAGGGTCTGAACGTGGACGCCGTGGTGAATCATCGGAAAGAGACGGGGTCGATTCTCGACTTTCCAGGAGCGACGAATGTCACACAGAGTGCCGATGCCCTCGAAATCGAGTGTGATATTTTGATACCGGCCGCGCTTGAAAATCAGATCATCGAGGAAAACGCCTCCCGGATAAAGGCAAAGGTTGTCGCAGAAGCGGCCAACGGTCCCATCACACCAGGGGCAGAGGAGATTCTCCTGAAGAAAAACGTCCTTGTGATTCCTGATATGTATCTGAACGGTGGTGGCGTGATTGTCTCGTATTTCGAGTGGTTGAAGAACCTTTCCCACGTCCGGTTTGGCCGGATGGGCAAGCGCTTTGAGCAGACCGCATTCGAAAATATGCTTCGCGCGGTTGAGACGGCGACGGGAAAGAATTTTTCTGAAAAAGAGAGGCAGGTCATCGCCCGCGGCGCAGACGAAATTGATCTGGTGAATTCCGGTCTGGAAGAGACCATGATCGTGGCCTACAATGAGATCCGCGAAATATGGAAAATCGAGCCGAGGATTCCGAATCTACGAACGGCGGCATTTATCAGTGCCATTAACAAGATCGCCACGTGCTATTTTGAATTGGGAATCTTTCCGTAATCTGGCCTCCAATTCCTTTCTGGGAATCAACCCACATAGCATCCCGAAATCGGCAAATTCCCTCGCCTCTGCGCACAGGGCACGAAAGGGAGAGTTTGTCCGTTGGCGGTCGTGAAGGTTTAGAAACGAGATCTAGCCCGCATTATTCACGAACGAAGTTTTTTCGTGAGTAATGCGCCTGCAGGTGCGGACTCGGCCGCACCGGCAGGTT
>JBHICF010000280.1:0-2965 GCA_046759485.1 Nitrospiraceae bacterium | reverse complement strand
CCTCCGCTTGCCCTGAGCTTGTGGTGAGCCTGTCGAACCACTGTCGAAGGGCTCTTACCTCTCCGCTTTGCACCAGCGCGCTGATCTCGGAATGTCAAGATTCAAGACCTGACCCCATGCCGGCAAGTGACGGCAGGGAAGGGGTGAACCGGGGGCACGCTTATTGCAGTACCGAGGGGGTTGTGCCGGTGCGGGGGTGTCCCCACACGGACCGAGGGTTCAAACAAAGATTCGTTGACTGATGTTGGGAGGCAAAATTGGATACGATGCGAAAATTCCAGAGCGCGGTGAAATCATCCCCGCATATTCTCTTCGTGGTCTTCACCGCCATTGTCCTCTCTGGGTGCAGTGCTGCAGCACACCGCGCTGACATCCGGGATGACAGTTCAGAACGTCTGACAGTCGGCACGGTTCAGGGCAGGATCAGCGTGGGCATGCCAGCATCCGATGTGGCCAGCGTGATGGGATCGCCCAATATCGTCACCACTGATGAAGCGCGGAGAGAAGTCTGGATTTACGACAAGATCTCAACCGAGCGGGTCTACTCGACCAGTGAAGGGGGCATCTCTACCCTGATCTTTGGTGCGACGAATGTCGGATCCGGGTTGGTTGGGGGCGGAGCGGCTCCGTATGGCCGTCACGGCGCCGGGGCGGTCTCCACGAGCCAGCGGACCTTAACGGTCGTCGTGAAGTTTGACGAAGAGTTGAGGGTTCGGGATTTCTCTTACCATTCGTCCCGATTCTAGGAAGCGCAGTCGTCATGATGCGGAAGCTGTGCCAAAGTATAGTTCTCCTGTTCCTCTCGGCTGTTATGCTGTTCGGATGCGCCAAAAAGGTTCCGAAGGAGGCGCTGCAATTAACACCAGAAAGTCTTCGGCTGCGGCAGTTACAGACGAGACGCTTCGAGAGTCAGAACGAGCAGGCTCTGCTGACCGGCGGAGCGGGTGTCCTGCAAGACTTGGGATTTACCTTAGACGAGGCTGAAACCGAACTCGGGGTCATCGTCGCCTCAAAGGACCGGTCGGCAGTTGAAGCGGGAGAGGTCATTGGTTCTGTCATCCTTATGGCACTGACAGGGGTTGAGACTCCCTGGGATAAAAAGCAAAAGATAAGGGCCTCGCTTGTTACTAGGCCTGCAGGAACGGATGACGAAAGCACCCTGGTGCGTGTCACATTTCAGCGGATCGTTTGGAATACGGAAGGGGAAATATCTAAAACTGAACCGCTTGACGAGCCGGAGTTCTATCAAGAATTTTTTGCCAGGCTGTCCAAAGCGGTCTTCCTAGACGCCCATGAACTGTAATTCGAGATTGAAACCATTCAGAACTGCGATGGTCCTTGGGGGCTGCATGGTGCTTGCAGCCTGTGGGACCTCCAAAAAGGAGCTCTTGGCGACCAGCCAGAGCCAGCTCCAGCTCAGAAGTATTCAGTCTCGCGCATTCGACACGACGGACCGCGAGTTCACTTTACGCACGGTGATCGCCACGATGCAGGATTTGGGGTTCGTGATCGATGACGCGAATTCCACCTTGGGATCAGTGAGTGGAACGAAGCTGGACAACTTTCGGCTTCGCATGAGTGTCACCGTACGCCCGCGCGGCACCACACAGCTTTTGGTACGGGCCGGCATGCAGTTTAATCAGAGGCATGTTGACGACCCGGAGCCGTACCAGCAGTTCTTTGTGGCTCTTGGACGGGCCATGTTCATCGAGGCCCAGCACGTCGAGTAAGCTGACGCCAGACCTCTTCTCGGGTTCAGTCCGGCACTTTTTTCACTCCCCGTTTTCGCAATCCGCAATCGCTCTCACCTCTCACCCCTCGACTCTGCACCAGCGCGCTGAATGTCAAGATTCAAGACCTGACCCCACGCTCCTGACCCCGCGCGCGGCCCCGAAGTGAGATGAAAGAGTCAAGTGCTGGGGAGGACATTATTCCTCCATTATCCAGATTGGTGGACCCGATGGATTGGGCGTGCTCTCGGCTTCCTGGGACTCTTGGCTTTGGAAAGCTGGGCTTGTCCTTCTTGTCATTGGTTTTTGTCGCCACTTAAAGAGCGTCAAGCAGAGGGAAATCCCCACGGAAAGCAGGAGGGCCCCGGTCAAGACAACGGCATCTAACTCTAAGGTCTGAATCCACCGATTGATGGGTTCGATCACCTTACGCACGGAGTCAGGGCCGGGAAGGATCAGCAGCAGCCCGGACATGCTAAAGGCGATTCCTACAGCGAAGATGAGCGTGCGAAAGATCCGCTTCATCGTCGATCCTCTCCTAATCGTTAGGGTTGCCCTCACGCCTGGAAGTATGCAACTCGAATGCCAAACCACACGCTGCTCGAATGGAGCCCACTATGGCCGGAAAACTCGATCCAAAACAAGTCGCCACATTCGAGGAACTTCTGTGGTCCATCATGTACGAGCAGGAGGCCACGCGGAGGGTGTTGGTGCGGAAGGGGCTGCTGACCAACGAGGAGGTGCTGGAGGAGATTAAGAAAGTTTGTTCTTCGTGCTTCCGATGCGGTCGGCGATATGGAACAGGAGTCCCACTGCCCCCCACATGACGACAAGGCCCAACAACACTCCCAATGGAGCGGCTATCCAAAAATTTAAACCGAATTGGTCCCTTAGGACAATGATCCCGGCAGCGACAAGAAGGATTTGCACTAGGGTAAACAAACCATGCACCAACGAGAATCCGGCTGTGCTGTTGGCCAAGTGTTTTGGCTTCATCAATCCGACACCTAACTAGAATTAGACTGCCTACCAACTGTTGTATTCAGGTGCAATTCTTGTGCCCTCCCTTTTTGTGGTCACCAATCGGGAGCTTGGAGGAGATCAAGGCGGTAAGGCGGGAGTTGGACGGGAAACGGGGGCGGTAAGTGTATCCTTGTTTATCTTTATCTAGAATCGTCAAGGCTTGTCAAGCCCTGGTCTTCATCCCTCTCTTTCTCGTCTCCGTGCGGGCTACA
>JBHICF010000279.1:0-2974 GCA_046759485.1 Nitrospiraceae bacterium | reverse complement strand
GGGACCAACTCAGAATCAACATGGTTGACCGCGTCTTGTTTGACTCGGGGCAGGGGCACGTCAAGCCAGCCGGGCTCAAAGTGCTCAAACAGATGAGCGAAGTGCTGAGAACCGTCGGCGACAAGCAGATCCGAATCGAGGGCCACACCGACAACGTGCCTATCGGACCCAAGTTGGTCAATCGATTCCCAACCAACTGGGAATTATCGACAGCACGCGCCACGAGCGTGGTACGCTATCTGACGGATAAGGGCGGTATCGCGACGGACACGATCTCTGCTGTGGGGTATGCTGACACTCGCCCGGTGGCGGATAATGATAGTGAAGATGGTCGTACGGCTAACCGGCGCATCGAGATCGTGTTGTATCCGAAGGATCTTTCCAGCATCGCGAGCCAGCTCAACCCGTGATCGGGTGAGGCCCTGGAAGACGCTCACCCCGCCCTGGACAGTCAGGATGGACGCGTAGTCGAAAGCTCATTGCGATTACGCGTCCGTGCTTCACCGCTCCGCTGACTCGGTTCCCTCACCCCCACGAGTGCTTGTTTAGACCACGAGCTTTCCGCCAAAGGAAGTAGAGCGGCACCCCTGTGAGCACGATCGCGGTTACGAGCAGGGATTCTAGGGGGCGCTCCAGAATCGCGTAACCTACCATAAGGACCGAGACCACGATATACAGCAGCGGCACGAGTGGATAGAAAGGGACCTTGTACGGTCGAGGAAGGTCCGGGAGTTGCCGGCGCAAGAGGATGACCGATCCGACGGCCAAGGCGCTGAAGGCGACCAGGACGACGCCGATGGATACGACCAGCTGTTCGAACGTCCCTAACAGGATCAGGACACTCGCCCACGCGCTTTGGAGGATGATCGACTTCCCTGGCGCGCCGCTTTCTTGCCCGGTTTGACCAAAGACTGCAGGGATCATTCCATCCCGTGCCATCGCATAATACACTCGTGGACCAGCCCAGACCATGGCGCTCACCGCTCCTGCCATTGAGAGACAGAGCAACCCGGCGATCAATCGCGCGCCAGCTGGGCCAAACATCGCGACCGAAGCCTTCTCTGCAACCGGGAGAACTGGGGGTTCTGCGAGTGCGGTAACAGGGAGGGCGTAGAAATACACCATGTTCAAGCTGATGTAGACGAATCCGACAAGGAGGGTTCCCGAGATCATCACCCGAGGAATCGTGCGTCCCGGGTTGATCAGCTCCCCCGCGATGTAGCCAGCAACATTCCAACCCGAGTAGGCGTAGGTCACAAAGATCAGGGCCACAAAGATGCTTCCAAATCGTGGGGAGACCTCCGCCTGTTCGACCCTGAGGTTCTCCCAGGTGCCGGTCCCCAGCGACAAGCCCCCAATGATAAGCAGCAAGATCGCTGTCACCTTTAAGACCGTCAGGAGCCGTTGCAAGAAACCACCCGGGCCCACGCCAGCCAAGTGGACGGCAGTGAGGATCCACACCAGTGCAAGTGCGAGCGCTAGGGCGATGGGGCCGCGCTCGCTGTCCATGGGGTAGATTTGTAATAAATAGGCGGTGAAGCTCACCGCTGCGGCTGCAATCGCCGCACCAAAGCCCACCGTGAAGGACGCCCATCCGCTCAAGAATCCGATGAGGGGCCCGTAGGCGTGTCGAAGGTAGACATACTCTCCCCCTACCGCCGGCATGGCGGCGCCGAGTTCGCTGTAGGAGACCGCGCCTGCTAGAGCCAGAAGGGCCCCAATGAGCCAGACGACCAGGACCACTTTTGCATTCCCGAGATCGCGCGCCATGAATCCCGTTGTAGTAAAAATGCCGGTTCCGATGACGTTCCCCACGAGCAGGCACGCAGCGGTAAAGCCACCGACACGACGAATGATCCTACTCGAGGATATCTGGGAGTCAGGGAGTTCGCGCATGGGCATACTATCGAAGCAGCTATCGCAACGGCTGCGTAGCTAGATCCGCCCCTTCTGCGGGAGGATCTGCGTTACCATACCGGCGTCGGGTGGTCCGATTGGTCGCGTGCTCAGGCATCACGCGAGCGGACAATTCGAAGCGATCTCGCGCAGTGAAATACGACGAGGGAGTCCTAGGTCGGTGGGGAGGCGTGGTCAAGGTTTCTGGGCGATGATGCTGGCGTACGCGGCTTTGCCGTCGTCCACGTCTTGATAACGAAGGATTTTGAAGTCCTCGAAAATCTCCAGCAGCTCGTTCGTCTTGATGAGATATTCCTTGCGGAATCTGGGGCGGTACTTGAGGTGGCCCAACGTGTAGGTCTCCACGAGCACCATGCCACCCCTCTTGAGGGCGTCTTTCATTTGCGGAAAGAGACTGCGCTGCAGGTAGTAGGTGCAGATGACCGTGTCGTAGACGCCTTCCTTCAGTGTATACGTCTCGAGATCCACGGCGCGGGTGGAGATTGTCACGCCGTGTTCCTTCGCAAGCCGGTGGGCCTTCTCAAGGCCTTTCGCAGATATGTCCAGCCCTGTCACCTCAAAGCCCTGCGTGGCAAGAAACACACCGTTCCGACCTTCCCCCATCGCGAGATCCAAGGTTTTTCCTTTTGGCAACAGATCTACGTTTTCTTTGAGGAATGCAATCGGTTTTCTGCCAAACAGGAACTTGTCGGCGTTGTACTTTGAGTCCCAGCGAGCCTTATCCTTCGGACTGGCGAGCGCCGTGCTTCCCAGGGTGAGAGCCGCGAGTACAAGAAGAACTAAGGTGCCAGCTACCCTTGGGAAGAGGCGATCATAAGAAGGAGAGTCAGCCACGGTCAGCCCAGTGAGAGTTGGAGACCTTCTACAGAGCAAACATTAGAATTGTAACCTGGAAGGAACTGCGATGGCCAGTGCAATTTCGGTACGCCCCACGGATCTCTTGCGCTCCACCGTGAAGCGACCACGAATAAGTGGCACATGATGGATCACCCTTTGGAAGTGCATGGATTTTCCGTAGAGGTCCAGGTACACTAGGCCGCGATTAGGAACCAGGCGT